>JAFDYM010000289.1 GCA_018267435.1 Bacteroidota bacterium
GCCAAAGCTTAGGAAACGTATACGGGTATTTTTAAGCACCGACTTACCTCTTTGGTTAGGGTCGGCTAAGGTTTTAAATATCTCGTAGCTTATGGCTATGCCCGATAGGTTATCCTGTGCGCCTTGCACTACTTCTTCGCCAAGCATGGTCCACATTACAATGGTAAGCGGGCTTATAGCCAATAGTGCCCACCAGCCGTATATATCATAAGCACCGTTGTTAAAGGCGTGCACCGTAAAAAAGATAGCCTGCACTAGCATAAGCAACATAGCTACCACCGTAAGCACTACACCAAAGTGCCCAAACCTATACCACCAGGTAAACTCAGGCGTGCTATCCATGTGTGCGCTGAATATCAAGGTGCTCTTTACCTCGCCTTGTGGCTCAAGCACGGCGGTGGTATTGCTGCTCGTTCCTTTTTTGCCGGGTATGGTGGTTAATATATCGCGGTACATACCCATATCTAGCAATAGCACCAATGCATTGGCACAGGGTAGGAGCGCCGCCTCCATAGGCAACCACCTGTATAGCGCCATAGCTATAAAGAAGAAAACCACATACCACCTTATTTTGCCAAAGCGTGCATCAAGATATTCATCGAAAGGCAGGAACTCTACATTATCGGTGTATATGCGCAACTTTTCGGCTATAAACTTTTGTGCTTTGGTTTCGGCATCAGTGCCCGATTTGCGCGGACCTGCATGGGCTATTATTTCTTTAATAAGGTTAAGCATGGTGGTGCTGGTGTTGGGTTTAAGGCGTGGAAGATAGTTTAGAAAATTGGAGAAATAGAAAAATGAGGCAATTGGGAGAATGGATGCATTTTAAATGGGGCTGTACTATCGCGCATTTCCTTAACTGTAGTCTGCCACGCGCCTACAGCCTGTAGGTGCTTAGCGCTGCCACTGCTATTCGGTTTTTATGATAGCGCTTGTTTTTCCTACTTACTACTTATACAATTGGCTTTGCATTATTACCAATATGCATATCTTGCCGCTACAACACATACCCTATGAAAATACACAACATAGAAGGCATGACCCTTCAGGATGTACAGAACGAAATAGAGCGCGGTGGAAAATTTGTACACTACCTATACACCGTATCTATTTTGGTAATGACCTTTAAGCGCCCATCGGATATATACTTTATACGCGGTGGCGAAAGCGGCGTAAGCAAAGGCTTGCCACAAACACTTATTACTTTTGTAGCAGGCTGGTGGGGTATTCCATGGGGGCCTATATACAGCATACAAAGCCTATACACCACCCTAAGCGGCGGTAAAGACATAACCCAAGCTGTAATGGAAGACCTAGTAAGGCAAGCCCAAGCAGGTGTAGCCGCTGCCGATGTGGAAGTGGCAGAAATAGAAGCTTAAGAGATTAGGCGCTTAACGAATGGCTGATTACTTATTCAATTATCTACATACATATACTTGGTGGCAAGGTGTGCTATCCTTGCTTAAGTATGGTTATGTACCTATGGTGCTGCTGTTATTAGTACTGTATATCAGCAAACCGCGAAGGACCTTGGCTATACAGTTATTAGAGTTGGTAAACTGGATTATGCTTTCTATTTCCTTGTTGATTACAGTGAACTTAATATCTTCTATAGTCAACATTATTTTCTTTACATCCGATGAAATTCGGTTCAGATTGTACAACAGATTTTTTGGTCCATATGGATATGCAACTATATGGCTAATAACAGCACAATCTGCGCCTCTGTTATTTTTCTTTCGCAAGCTTAGAACTACTTTTTGGTTACCAACAGCATTGATAATATTTGGGTATCCAGATGATGTAGTAGTATTTGTTACAAACCTTTTTGATGTTTACTATGGTGATTATACAATCGAATACTTTGTAAATTTTGCCCTAAAATATACCCTAGGCTTTTTACTATACGGCATTGTGCTAGCTGTTGTGTATTGGGGTAGAGGTAAACTAGCTTCTGGAAACTTAGTAAAGCAATAATATATGGCAGAGTATTTTTCAACGCTATTGTATGCAGGTGGTATAGGCAGTAGAGTCATTTCTTCTCTTAATGCCGGGTACACAGGAATAATACTAGTTTTATTTGTATGTTATTTAATAAGGAGCAGAAATGAGTTTTTAATAACGCTGCTAGAAATCTCAAACTGCATATTGCTAGCCTTAGCAGTACTACACATATTGGCTTATACCGAAACGGTACGGAATTGTTTTATCTACTCCGAACCTGAACAGTTTGCATTTTACAACCGTATTTTTACAAACTTGTGGTGGTATGTAGTATGGTTAATGGCAAAGCTGTTTTTGCCATTTGCGTTTCTATTCAAAAGATGGAGAACAACATTTGTTTTACCAATAGTTCTAGTATTACTAGGCTATCCCAACACATGGAACGAACTGATACTAAGTACGACAGATAGTTTTTTGCCAAGCACTTGGTCTTATTCATGGCAGACGTTAGCATTAGAGCATTTGTATGGGTTTATAATGTATGGAATACTTGTGGGGTTTGTTTATTGCTGTATTCTACTAAGGCGTAAACTGCCCACAGTATGAACGCCCGGGGGAACCATCAGTACGGGCAGGGCGCAATAGTACCGCGCATAATAAATCCTCTCCCTAAATCCCTCTCCCAAGGAGAGGGACTGGAATACAATTCTTAGTGTCCTTTGTGTAAAGCCTTTGTGCCTTAGTGGTTAAATGCATTAAAATTCTCGTCCAATTATTTTGAAAATACCTGTTTAGGGCTATTTTCGTTGCATCTTAATACAGCATAGGTGGTACTGAACCCAAATAATATGATGATGAACTTAACAGCTGCGGCTGCTAAGTGTTGCTGTATCTGTTGCTGCTGTTGTTAATACAAAGCCGCAGCACAATTCCCTAAGTTTTTCCAAACTGCTCGTTTTCCGGCTTTAACGATTAAAATACCTAAATCTCGTATTGGGTCAATCGTATAGGCTAGATTATTGTTTTTGATTATAAGTATTATGGATACCGAAAAAATAGAAAAGGACATACAGCACATGAGCATTCCGCAAACGTTGGAATACTTTGCGCGGCTGCACCCAGGGCAGGTGGCTTTTTCTAGCAGCCTAGGGCAGGAAGACCAAGTGCTGACCGATATAATAGCCCGCAATAAGGTGGGGGTAAACATTTTTACCATCGATACGGGCAGGCTGTTTCCTGAAACATACGAACTGATACAGGTAACCGAGGCGCGATATAACAAGCATATAGAGGTGTATTTTCCTGATGTAATAAATGTAGAAGCGCTGGTGAAGGAACATGGCATCAATTGCTTTTACGAGAGTGTGGACCTGCGCAAAAAGTGCTGCCATGTGCGTAAGGTAATACCGCTGCGCCGCGCCCTGCAAGATGTAAAAGTATGGGTAACGGGCTTGCGTGCCTCGCAAAGCGATAACCGAAACGATATGAAAGCCGTGCAGTGGGATAGTACCTACAATGTAATAAAGTACAACCCGCTATTGAACTGGGAGATGGAGGATGTGCTAAAGTACATACGCGAGAAAACAGTACCGTATAATCCGCTGCACGATAAGCGTTTTTTGAGCATAGGCTGTGCCAGTTGCACCCGTGCCGTGCTACCCGGCGAGGATATACGTGCCGGTAGGTGGTGGTGGGAAAGCAGCAAGAAAGAATGTGGCCTACATGCACCTGTAGTTGATTTTCAGATATAAAACACCCCTCCCAACCTCCCCGAAGGGGAGGAGCAAGAAGGTTAAACATAGAATGA
>JAFDYM010000028.1 GCA_018267435.1 Bacteroidota bacterium
AATATACTATGAACAACGAGATATACCAGAAAATAGGTGTGCTGCAAAAGGAGATAGATGCCAAGCGTAATGAAATTTTAACACTGCGCGCGCAGGCTGAGTTGGAGCCTATCAATGATTATACATTACATGATAGGGATGGGAGAGAAGTGATGCTATCTAGCCTATTCGATGACAGGAATGAACTGATGGTGGTACACAACATGGGCAAGCGCTGTAGCTATTGCACCTTGTGGGCCGATGGCTTTAATGGCTTTGCATTGCCGCTGGCCGACCGTATGCCTTTTGTATTAGTAAGCCCCGATTCGCCAGAGGTGCAGAAGGAGTTTGCTGCAAGCCGTGGTTGGAAGTTCAACATGCTATCGGCGCAAGGCACTACCTTTATTACCGACCTTGGCTTCGAGCCTAAGCCTGGTAGCTATATGCCCGGTGTGTCGGCATTGGTAAGAAAAGAAGGCAAGATATACCGCGCCAATTATGACTATTTCGGCCCAGGAGATTTCTACTGCGCACCTTGGCACCTATTCGATTTGTTCCCAAATGGCGCAAATGGCTGGCACCCGAAAATTGAGTATAAGTAAGTAGCGAATGGCGAGTAGCTAGCGGTAAAAGCAGGTGCGAGATGTTATCTCGCAGAGATGATATCTCTGTAGGGTAAACTAAAGAAGTACTGCAAAGTCTTGTGTGTCTTCTTTTTGCTTTATCGCTTCTGCTAACTATTTGTCCAAAAGCTTCTCCAACTTAGCAAGCCTTTCGTTCATAGCTTTTAGCTCTTGTTCTTTTTGCTCTAGGCTTTGGTTAAGCTTGCTTATAGTTTCTTGTTGTTCTTTTATAGCTTCTACCATGTATGGGCTCAGTTTACTATAGTCCACGGCTAAGTAGCCATCGGTATCGGTACTTACTAGTTCAGGCATTACGTTTTGTACCTGCTGCGCCATAAAGCCTGTTTGCATATTTGCATTGTTGAAGCGCTTGCCAAATTTCTCTAAGTCCCAATAGTAGTTTACACCATCAAGCTGCATTATTTTATCAAGCGACTTTGTAAGGCCATGTACATCCTTTTTAAAGCGTTCATCGCTGCAGCTTACAAATGCTCCACTGCTACATACGTTGCCATTGGCTTGCAGTACTAGGTTCATAGGGCCGCCACCCGTAGCTGTGTTGTAGGTGCTTTCTATTACAAACCTTTTACGGCAGCATTGTGTGCTTCCGCCAGGTAGTACAGGGTATTCCCATATCTCTAGGTTGTTAGGGCCTACGCCTGCATAGCCGTCAGGTCCGCCAAGGTACATGCGGTAACTTGTAAACAGTGGGTTATCCATAGCCAGTGCAATGGTTCGGTCTGGGCTGCCGGTTTGCGGCATGTCATCGCGTAGATATAAAAAGTTGCTGCCGCCTGTTAAGCCTTGGCCTACTACGGCTAATCTTGCTCCATAGTTGGTAAACGAGCCTATCGATACATTGCCATTGGTAAATATCTCCATACTGCGTTGTGGGTCGTAAGTATTAGGCGTATTGCCAAATACCCAGCCCATGCGCATATTAGGTGTACCTACGCCAGTGTTTTCTACTGCCCATTTATACGCTTCGGCAGTAGCATTGCCTATTTGCCAGCCACCCGTATTGGTTAGGTACATACCACCTTGAAAAGGTACCGAAAGGTTGCCTTGCACCGTGAATCCATCTATGCTATTCGCGCCTGTGGCAGCTATGTATGTGCCTCCCACTACTTGCAGTTTTGCCAACGGAGCGGTTATGCCTATACCCACATTGCGCGAAGCGGTCATACGTGCTACCTCTACGTTATTGGTGCGGAAAGCTATATCAGTACCATCGGTAGTGCCTAAAAAGTTAGTGACTGGGGTAGTGCCTGCATTGCCGTTTATCGACCAATCGGGGCTAGCCGCTGGTATCCATGCGGTACCGTTCCACGTTAGCACTTGGTTAAGGCCAGGCACCGCTGGGCTTACAGGGTTGCCCTGTAGTCCATCTACTATAGGGTTAGGGTAGGTGCCATTTAAGTCGCCACCTGCTGCCCCAAGTGGACCAGTTGGCCCTGTAGGTCCGGTAGGTCCCGATACGGCGGTACCTGCACCTGTAGGTCCCACTGGTCCAGTAGCGCCCTGTGCGCCAGTAGCACCCGTAGCGCCTTGTATGCCTTGCGGCCCTGTGCTACCTGTAGCGCCAGTATTGCCTGCTACACCTTGTGCCCCGGTTGCACCCGTACTACCTTGTGCACCAGTAGGGCCTACCACCCCTCCACCTACATCGCATAGCGAACGCCAAGTGGTGTTAGTAGTGTTATAAAAGAAGAAACATGCCGAGTCGGTATCGTATACCATTAAGCCATTGGCAGGGCTAGGTATGCTAGTACGTTGTACTGCTGTAAGGCGGGGTATCAATAACCCTTTTTGGTTAGATGATAGTTCGAGTATAGAAGAAGGATCGGGGTTTGTAATGCCTATACCAACGTTATTCTGGGAAAATGCCATAGCCGATATGGCTACGAACGCAGCACACAGTATCTTCTTCATGTCAGAGGGTTTGTTTGGTTTACGAGAGTGGAATATAGCAAAAATGCAGGCTAGTAGTGAGTAGCTTGAAAAGGGCTAGTGGTAAATGGCGAGTAGCAAGTGGTAAAGAGTGTCATTTCCGGTGCTGTTGATTTTAATAAATGGGTATGCTACTAAAAGCAAACGGCCGCCTTGATATTTCAAAACGACTGTTGTATTGCTACTAGCCACTAGCTATTTACTTTATCTCAAAGTCGAACATCTTGTCTCCTTCCAAAAAGCCTTCAAGCCTGTCGCCTATTTTTACGGGGCCTACACCCGCAGGTGTACCTGTAAATATCAAATCGCCTTGCTGTAGGGTGAAGAACTGCGATGCATAAGATATAATGTGTGCTAAGCTGAAAATCATATCGTCGCTATTGCCTTTTTGTACTTCTGTGCCATTTAGGTTCATGCTAAAGTTGAAACTGCTGGTCTTGTTCAAGTCGGTTAGTTTTTTGAAAGGCCCTATAGCTGCCGAGTTGTCGAAAGCCTTTGCTATTTCCCATGGTAGGCCTTTTGCTTTTTGCTCGCTTTGTAGCTTGCGGGCTGTAAAGTCTATACCCACTGTTACTTCATCAAAGTACTTGTGTGCAAACTTCTCATCTACATATTTGCCCTGCTTACATACCTTCAGCACTAGTTCCGTCTCGTAGTGCATATCGTCCGTCCATTCAGGAAAGTAAAAAGGCTTGTTATCCTTCAATAATGCTGTTTGCGGCTTTATAAATACCACAGGTTTTTCAGGTATGGCATTATTTAATTCCTTGGCGTGCTCGCTATAGTTGCGGCCTATGCATATTATCTTCATTGGGCTGTGTTAACGTTACTGCTATAGTGCGAATGTAATAACAGCTAGCATTCACCACTTAAAATATACGGTAAAAGTATAGCAGCCATACTGTTTGTATGCGCCACATTTTTCTAGTGCACGTTATTGGTTACAGATTTTTTCACAATTACAGTTGTTTGAAATGAATAACTTTGTAGGGTTATGCCAGAGGTAAGTACGCTGCAGCAATTTTATCAGGAGTTCTTTCCTGCACAGGGAAAGGAGCGCATTATATCGCCCGAGCTTGGGCACTTTAATGTGTTCGAGCGTGGTGTAATATGCAAGCAGCTAGCACCTTTTACCCGCCGCGACTACTTTAAAATATCGTTGATAGACGGCACTGCCAACCTACACCATATTGATAAGACGTATGAGATTGGTCCTTATGCTTTGGCATTCTACAACCCCACGGTGCCTTATAGTTGGGAGACGATAAGCGAACGCCAACGCGGTTATTTCTGCTTGTTCAACAATGCCTTTGTGGCACCCCTGCGCAACTATAAGAACTTTAAGAAGTCAGCCTTGTTCGATGCATCTATACAGCCTGTTTATCCAATAACCGAGGAGCAATTCAATGAGTTGAGTTTCTTGTTTAAGAAGATGCAGACCGAGGTAGATTCTGACTACGAAGGCAGGTATGATGCCATACGCCACTGCCTGCACTTAATACTGCACGAGGCTAATAAGATACAACCTGCCAGTTACAGCACCGATAAATACATTAATGCTTCATCGCGCCTGTCGGCTTCATTTATCGAGATGCTGGAGAGGCAGTTCCCTGTAGATAGTACCGAGCACGAACTGCGCTTAAAAACACCTCACGATTTTGCAGACCGCCTATCGGTACACGTTAACCACCTTAACCGCGCCGTGAAAGAAGTAACAGGCAAAAGTACTTCGGAGATGATAGCTGCTCGTGTAGCTGCCGAGGCAAAAGCGCTACTAAAGCACACCGATAATAGCGTGGCCGAGATAGCCTATAGCCTAGGCTTTGAGCATGCTTCTAACTTCAACACCTTCTTTAAGAAGCATACGGGCAGTACCCCCAAGGTAGCGCGCAGCCGTTAAACAATTTTAACGCGAATTTTCGCCGTCTGTTTGATTTGCATAATTTTTGGTTTGAAGTGCATAATGATAGCCTGTGTTATGTTTCGCACTTTTGCAGGGCAAATAGGAAACCCCAATGCCCTGTTCTGCAAACGCGACTATGACAACAAATCGTTTATACGCCACTCTTGTTTTTGCATTTATGTGTTTAAACACTGTTTCGGCGCAAGTACTTACGGTAAAAGATGCCATCAATACATCTTTGGCCAACTATGGCACTATTAAGGCAAAGCAAAGCTACGCAGGCGCTAGCAAGGCACTCATTATGCAAGCCAAGCGCGACTATGTTCCCAACCTCAACCTATCGGCGCAGCAGGATTATGGTACTGTAAACGGTCAGAACGGTCCGCTATATGGCTTCGGCGGTTTTGGTGTGGCATCGTCAGGCTTACCATTGGCCGAGCAGAACTGGAACGCAGCCTTCGGTTCGCTATACCTAGCTAACGTTAACTGGGACTTCTTCACCTTCGGGCGTGTGTTTGGCAGGATAAAGATAGCCAAGGCAACCGCCGAGCGCGACCAAGTGGACTTGGAGCAGGAGCAGTTTCAACACAAAATAAAAGTGGCAGCAGCCTACTTGAATCTGCTTGCCGCACAGCGCATAGTTGAGTCGCAACAGCGCAACCTGGAGCGTGCCAATGTATTTAAGAACAACGCCGTGGTACGTGCCGCCAATGGCTTGATACCGGGCGTAGATTCATCGTTCGCAGCGGCAGAAGTAAGTCGCGCTAAAATACAATTGACACAAGCAATAGATGCTGCGCAAGAACGCGCCAACCAATTGGCAGTGCTAATGGGCGTACAGCCTACCTACTTCGAGTTAGATACAACATTGGTTCACCGTATACCTGCTTCTATATTGAACAGCGCAGCTTTAGATAGTGCTAAGCATCCGCTATTGCGCTACTACCAAAGCCGCGTAGAGCTAAGCAACCAACAGTTGAAGTACTACCGCAAAAGTTTCTACCCTACGTTCAGCATGTTCGGTATTATACAAGGCCGTGGTTCGGGCTTTTCGTACCTATACACACAGGACCAAACACAGTTTAACCATAGCTATCCCGCAGGTGCTACGCCAACGCGCGCCAACTACCTAGTGGGTGTGGGCATGAACTGGAACCTAACTACCGTACTACGCGGTACGCCACAGGTAAAGGCGCAGAAACTGATAACCCAAGGCTTGCAAGATGAATATACCCTAGCCAACCAACAGGTAACAGCGCAACTAGTATTGGCAGAGCAGAAGATAAGGAACGCGATGGATAACTACGCCGAGGCACCTGTGCAGGTAAAGTCGGCTAACGATGCCTACCTGCAGCGCAACACGCTATACAAAAACGGCTTAACCACCATAGTAGATGTAACACAGGCCATGTACACGCTTAACCGCGCCGAAACCGACCGCGACATAGCGTACAACAATGTATGGCAAGCCCTATTGCTAAAGGCCGCCGCTGCCGGCGACCCTAGCATATTTATGAATGAATTTTAACCCGCACCACTAATGAATAGTTTAATCCGTTTTGCACTTCGTAAACCGATATCGATACTGGTATTGGTGGCGGGTCTGTTCTTTTTCGGTATCAATGCCACCCGCGATATTAAGGTGGATATTCTACCTAAAATGAACCTGCCCGTTATATATATAGCGCACCCTTTTGGCGGCTACACACCTAACCAAATGGAGGCCTACTTCGGCAAGCAGTATGTAAACATATTATTGTTTGCCAATGGTATTAAAAGCGTAGAGACTAAGAATATACAAGGCCTTACGCTAATGAAGTTGACCTACTACGAAGGAACCAATATGGCGCAGGCAGCAGCAGAAATAAGCGCCTTGGCCAACCGTATACAAGCGGTA
>JAFDYM010000290.1 GCA_018267435.1 Bacteroidota bacterium
CCAATAAGCTTTCTTCTATTATATCTATCGCCTCCTTTATATCGCTATGCTTAACCAGCACATTGCACCAAGCGCCCATGTAGGTAGCTTCTGCCTCGGCACCTTCGGTATCTATCAAGTCGGCAAAGTGGTAGCCCTCGTCGGGTACTACTTGCACAAATGCCAGCCACATTTTCTTATAATCCATGCTTGGTAAATGTTTGTAGCAATAGTAAATAATAATTCTGTAATTAATATTAAATGCCTACATTGGTAGGTATGAAACCCCTATATGCATTGTTTGCCCTATTGCTACTATCGGCCACAGTGCCCGATACCAAGGTGTTGATATGTATAAGTACGGGTGCCAGCAAGTACCACAGCCACTATTGCCAAGGCCTTAAAAAGTGCACGCACGTGGTAAAGGAGGTAAGCATAAGCGAAGCCCGCAACCGCGGCTATAGCGCCTGCGGTTATTGCTATTAATGTTATGTTACCTACTGGCCTTCTTAAGCACCACGGTATTGGCTACTCCTTCATCCATCTTCATTATGGTTAGCTTATCAGCCGTAAGGCTAAGTACTTTTATGCTGGTGTATACCTTGCCATCTTTTAGCAAGTCAATTTCGTTGGCGCTTTTCCATACATAGTTGCGGTCAATGTCATTGCGCTCTTCATCATCTTCTTCTAGGCTGAAAAACGCCTTTGCCTTGCCACCTTTTTCAAATTGCAAATAGGTTTGCGTTAGCTGCGCCAATAGCTGAGGCAGCATTACGTTGATCTCTGCGCTGTCTTCGGCGGTTATTACTTCACCTGGATTCTCTTCTAGGTACAGTTTGAAGAAGGCCGACTTGCTTTCCTCCAAGCTATCTATACATAGTATTACGCCTTGCTTTTTAGCGCTGTATAGGTTCCACTTGCCATATAGTAGGTCTTTATTTATTTGCTGTGCCTGTGCGGCAAACGTCAATAGCAATGTAATGATGAATAGGCCTAGATGCTTCATAGCTATAAATATAGATAAATGCGCACAACGCCTGCGCCCATTTGTGACGCTTAAGTATTAAATTAGTGTATGGTAAGCATAGCCGATGCGCGCAAATATTGTATGCAGCTGCCCGAGGCAGAGGAACACCCACACTTTGTAAAAGCTGCCTTTAAGGTAAAGAAGAAGATATTTGCCACACTAGACGAACAGAATAGGACCTTGGTAGTAAAGTTTACACCAGAGGAGCAATACGCCTTTTCTGCCTTTGATAATACCATCATTCACAGCGTAGGCGGCGCATGGGGCACGCAGGGTTGGACCATCATTGATTTGAAACGCGTACCCCAAGAAACATTCCGCGATGCAGTGCTTACCAGCTATAGAAATGTAGCGCCTAAGAAGCTAGCGGCATTAGTATAGTTAAATTTGTTTTGCTTGGCGCAGGGCTATATCCATCGTCCACCAATACTTCTTTTTGTTCAGCGGTCGCAGGCTGTCCAACACATGATACTGGCCATAATAAACCCAATCCCATGTGGCATAGGTACGGAACATCATCTGCGCTTTTATTTTGCTGCGAATAGCTTGTACTTCCTCCTCATATATGCCAGCCTCGGTCAGCCGTTCAATATCTCTCTTCTTAAATTCTTCGTCAAACTCGGTATCGAGAAATTCATTGCAGATCAGCTCCCAGTTATCTTGAGGTTTAGTAATAGGGGCTAGTAGCATCTCGCTGTTCGCCTCTATATCTTCTTTGGTTAAGCCCAGTAAAAATATCGTTTCGTTTTCGTTCACTATGGCTGTTGGTGGGTAGGTGCTTATCCTAATCTCATCGATGTAGATATAGTCAAGCAGTTTGCGCTTTCGCATATAGCCGTATTGAAATGGATAACCATTAGGGAAAAGAAAGCCCTCGGCAGTAATGGTGCAATTGTGCCTTTGATGGTAGGGCGTTCCTAGCTTGAGTATTTGCTCTTGAAAAACAACTAGTATCAACCCTACAATGCCAATAGCGAGATGTATCAGGTTTTCATCTCTAAAGCCTTGCTTGTCTACTTCGGAAAATGAGTAAAGTAGAACGCCTAGGCAGATTATTACAAATGCGGTTTGCATACAGTAAAGATATTACTTATGCGTTTATTGTATGCAGCGTGTAGCAGTTATTTTTTCTTCACCACCTTTTTGCCAGGCGTGGTATGCACGCCATTAGGCGACTTAGCGCGGATGGTAAGCACGGCAGTTAACTTCTCGTTGAAGTCTGTTAATAGCGCCTCTATGCTGTCGAATTGCTTGCTGGTTTTAGCTACGTGTTCTTGCACGGTATCTTCCAAAGCGTTTACGCGCTTAGATAGTTTCTTTAGCTTCTTTAGTTCTTTCTTCTTTCCCATCTCTGTATGTTTTGGTAAGCAGGGCGCTTATTATGTGTTGTTCAAATATACTACTTGCCTTTAAATTCTGGCGTGCGTTTTTCTACAAATGCAGCCATGCCTTCCTTCTGGTCTTCCGAGGCAAATGTTAGATAGAAGTTCTTGCGCTCGAACATTAAACCTTCGTCAAGCGTGCTGTTGAAGGCTTGGTTCACTGCCTCTTTAGCCAACTTAATTGCTACTGGCGATTGTGCCGCTATCTGCTTGGCAAGGCCCAACGTTTCATGCATCATCAGTTCGGCAGGTACTATGCGGTTTACAAGTCCATATTGCAGTGCTTCCTCGGCAGATATGAATTTGCCCGTTAACACCATTTCCATAGCGCGTACCTTGCCTATGGCGCGTGTAAGGCGCTGAGTACCGCCTGCGCCCGGCATGGTGCCTATCTTTATCTCAGGCTGGCCAAACTTGGCCGTTTCGGTAGCTATTATCATGTCGCAGGTCATGGCTAGCTCGCAGCCACCGCCCAGTGCAAAGCCCGACACCGCAGCTATGATAGGCTTGCGCGTTTTCTTTATCTGGTCCCAAGTGCTGAACTGGTCAATGTTCAACATATCTATAGCAGTAGCATCAGCCATCTGTTTTATATCGGCACCTGCGGCAAACACTTTTTCGCCCCCGGTTAGTATTATTACGCGCACATTGTCGTCTTCGTCAAGGGCCTTTAGCGTATCGCGTATCTCTAGCATTACTTGTCTGCTTAGGGCATTCAGTTCCTTAGGGCGGTTAAGCTCTATAAGTGCAATATGTTTGGCGTATTGAGGGTTTACCTTAATGAATTCGAAGCTCATAGTAGTGGTATTAGTATTGAGTGATGAGATAGTACAAGATTAGCAACTACTTGGCAAGTAGCAAATAAAATGAGTAGTGTTTGTTCTCTATTCCCGTTCGAACCGGTATATAACACCATTTTTATCTTGCCAGGTCATGGTGCGGTAGTTAATGTCTACTATCTGTAATGTATGTATATACACCTCCCCTGTAATGATTAGCGTCCTACCTTCTACCTTATACTGGCGCGTATCATACTGTCCATTTACATTATAGGCTACAGTACCGTTTTTAAGAAACCCGAAAACAACGCCTATATATGTTTTACGTAGTGTGTCTACATTGGGTGCATAGGTTTGAGGGGTAGCTTCCTTTTGCTTTTTAGTTTTAGGCTGCGTAGGGGCTTGCTCTAGGGCTACGCACTTCCAACTGGCTATTATCATATCCTTATCGCTTTGGGCGAGGGTAACCATATTTAGCAGCAGTAGTAGTGCAGATACAAATGTTTTCATGGCTTCTATTAAAATACAAAACCCCAAGCCAAAGCTCGGGGTTCTGCTTGCCGGGTTAGGGCCTACTATTATTTTGTAAAGTGGTATAGTATACTGCTATCGTCTAAGCGTATCACCAACTCGGTTGCGCTTACGCTATCTACATAAAACAAGGTAACGGCGCCATTTACTTCATACTTCATGCTATCGCCTTGGCCTATGCTAAAGTTACCTTTTTCAATACGTGTAGGTGCATTTACAACAAAAGTACCGTTATCGTTAAAAGTAATTTTAGAGTTGATGAATAATGCCTTGTACATTTCGGCTTTATCTTTAGCTGCTGCTGTTAGGCTGCCATCTGCCACACGGTTATTGTACTTTGCCACATCGGTAGATGCATAAGTCCAAGTACCTATCATTTCATTTTTAGTTTCCTTTTGTGCAAAGGCTGATGTAGTAAAAGCTAAAAACAACACCACTAGTGCTACGCTATAATTCTTCATTTCTTCTTTTTTTAGTTCTTATTGTATTTGCAAAATAAAACATCTTTTGGGCATTTAGCCAAACAAAATGGTTGCATGTGTGCAAAAGCTGTTAATTTGAGTGTATTTTATTGTCTAGTAATAAGTTAGCCTGCGTACCTGTGCCAAGTGTTTAACTAGACGAATAACCTGGCAGGTATAACCATACTCGTTATCGTACCAAGCATATATTATTACGCGCTTGCCGTCTTCGCTTACTATAGTAGCGCGGCTATCTATTTCGCAGGCGTGGCTGTTGCCTACCACGTCGCTGCTTACTAATTCGTCGCTGGTGCTAAAGTCTATCTGCTCAACTAGGTCGCCGTATAGCGATGCGTTGCGTAGCAAGTTGTTTACTTCCTCTACGGTAGTTTTTGTTTTTACCTCTAGCGATATGATAGCCAACGATACGTTAGGCACCGGTACGCGCACCGAGTTAGAAGTCAATATACCCTTCATGTGGGGGAATATTTTGGTTACCGCCTTGCCTGCACCTGTTTCGGTAATAACCATGTTAATAGGCGCACCGCGACCACGACGAGATTTTTTGTGGTAGTTATCCAACAAGTTCTGGTCGTTAGTATAAGCGTGTACGGTTTCAATGTGGCCTTTTTCTATACCCAAGCCTTTATCCAATACGGCAAGTGGTGGAACAATAGCATTGGTAGTACAACTAGCAGCCGAGAATATGTTTTTGCCGCCTGCGCTAAAGTCGTTCTGGTTTACACCGTGCACTATGTTTGGCACATCGCCTTTGCCTGGGGCAGTAAGCATTACCATGCCTGCACCTTTAGCCTTTAAGTGCTCGCCTAGGCCTTTTTCATCGCGCCATGCGCCCGTGTTGTCTATCACTATGGCATCATAAATACCATAAGCATTATAGTCCACTTCTGCAGGAGATTTAGCAGTTATCATTTTTACAGTGTGTCCGTTTATGATCAACGCTTCGTTCTCTTGGTCTACTTCTACCACACCTGCAAACTGACCGTGTACCGAATCCTTACGCAATAGGCTAGCGCGCTTCTCTAGGTCATCTGCCGCATGGTCTCGGGTTACTATACCTTTAAGGCGCAGCTGGTGGCCCGAACCTGCGTGGTCCATTAATATCCTTGCAGCCAAACGACCAATACGGCCAAAGCCGTATAATACTACGTCGCGCGGCTTCAATACTTTCTTTTCGGCACCTATAAACTCCTTCAACTGCTCGGCTACGAAAGAATCGTAATCTTTGTTAGCGCCATCGAAATATTCCTTTACCAAGCGGCCAAGGTCGATGCGCGAAGGGGCTAAATTCAACTTGGCTATTGCCTTGGCAAGGTTAGTGGTAACATCTAAAGTAACAGCTAAACCAGAGTGCTTGGCAGCGTTCTCGTGGTCGTTGATAATTTCGCTCATCTTCTTGTCGAATACTTTTCTGCGGAAAAGCACCAACTCAACCGATTTGTCCAATTGCAACATACTTGCTACTTGCAATAGTTCCAATGCAAGGCGCTCGTTGCCAATCCATTCGTTTAATTCCTTCTCGTAGTTAACTTTCATTGCTTTTAAGGCTATTTACAGGGCTGTTTAATAAAATGTGGCGCGAATATAATGGAAAACAGGCAGATGGACGCGGCTGTAGATAACTAAGAAACACACGGGGATTAGGTGAGCAAATGCAAGTATTTGCTGCCGCACAGCGGCAGCCTAACAATAGGTATAAGTAAGGTGGATCTACTATTAATCTTCGTGTTCCTCTTCCTCTTTGCGTTCTACCACGGGTATTTCGGCAGGGGCAAGCATTAACTGTTTGAAATATTTGCCCGAATACTTTTTGCCTGCATAAATTATGCTGGCACCTTTCCACCACTTCAATTGGCCTTGCTGTGGCTCTTTGCTTGTATAAAAGGTATCGCGCGCAAAGGTATCCATATACACTATGGCCATACTGTACATAGTATTTGGCTTCAGCTTGCGGAACTCGAACACATACGTATTGTTTCGGCGGATGATTTTGTAGCCGTTGAATATTTCTTTATCGCCGTGGTGGTCGCTATATACATTGCCGCGCCATATGCTTACCATGCGCAGGGTATCGGCTATTACTATTACACGTGCGCTGTTATCGGTTATGTTGCCTATGGCTACCTGGTACGTACTGCGCTGTGCTTGTGTAAGTGTAATTACAAATAAAAATAGGGCGGTGATATACAATTTCATTAGGCAAGTTTCTTAGGATAGAATATATAATGTTTTACTACAGGTTCGCTTAGTGCGCGTATGTTTAGTTGGTCGCTGGCTATGGCTATGTCTTTTATATCGCCTGCGCTGGTTACTATGTTTATGCGGTCTTCTTTGCTATTGTAGGCATAGTTGGTGGTAGTGTCGGTTACTACCAAGTAGTTAGCCTCCGCATCAGTAAGTTTATACTGCTTTTTGGCAGCAACGTACAGGTGCGCTACCTTCTGCTTGGTAAACGGCTTAGCGCTTATCTCTATCTTAAACAGCTTGCGGTCAAGTATAGCCTCGCACAGCATACTCAATACCTTATCGCTGCTATGCCTCCAGTACTTAAATGCGCCGAATATATCAAAGTCGTCAAGCTGCGAATATAGCTCCAGCACCTTGGCATCTTCAGTAAAGTCTTTCAGCTTCACTTTGTTTTGTAGAAAGAAGCTTAATGCTGGAGAAGCATCTAACTGCTGCCCACCTGCTATCAAGTATTTTGCACGTTCTATGGCCTTTATCACCATCTGCTCCACGCATAGCACTGTTTTGTGTAGGTACACCTGCCAGTACATCAGCCTGCGGCCTACTATAAAACTCTCAATACTATAAATACCCTTCTGTTCTATTACCAGTTGGTCTTTATGCACGTTCATCATTTCAATGATTCGCTCATAACTAACCGAGCCTTCATTTACCCCTGTAAAGAAAGAGTCGCGCGTTAAGTAATCCAACCTATCTACATCCAATTGGCTCGATACTAATTGGTGTAGAAACTTCTTCTTATACGTACCTTCAAAAATCTCTATTGCTAAACTCAACTTACCCTTAAAGTGCTCATTGAGGCGGCGCATATATATCTTGCTGATGTCCTCGTGGTGGACACCTATTATCAAGCTATGCTCCAAGGTATGCGAAAAAGGACCGTGGCCTATATCGTGCAATAGTATAGCTATACAAGCTGCCAGTTCTTCCTGCTCGGTAATTTTCACGCCTTTTACCTTCAAGGTGCTTAGTGCTTTACGCATTAAGTGGAACGCGCCCAGCGCATGGTGAAAGCGCGTGTGTATGGCACCTGGGTACACATACTCGCTAAGGCCTAGCTGCTTTATACGGCGCAGGCGCTGAAAGTACGGGTGCTCCAATATGTCGAACACCAATGGGTGCGGTATGGTAATGAACCCATGTACAGGGTCGTTGAATATTTTGCGCTTGTTCATTTGCGGCGGCTAAGAAAAGCCATATTGCCCAAATATGAAATTTTCGGGGTTATGGAATGGTTAATGCGGTATTAGACCTTATCTACTAGGATACCGCTCGTTCAAATACTGCATCAACTTGTTACCTGCCATTGCAGTTACTAAACCTATCAGTATACCGAGGATGGCACCTGCGGTGACATCGGCGGGGTAGTGCACGCCTACGTACACTTGGCTAAAGGCAATGATGGCCGCCCAAGGAAACAGGAAGGCTGCCCATTTTTTATGTAGGTGTACAGGCACTACCAAGCTTATGTACATGGCCAAGGCAAAGTGGTTGGCGGCATGGCTGCTTACAAAGCTATAGCCACCACCGCAAGGTACTAAGCCACGTGCTTGCATCAATACATTGTTACAAGGGCGCAGGCGGTGGAAGTGTTGCTTAATGAAGGTGGCGCTTATTTGGTCGCTAAGGGCTATGGTGATGCCTGCCATGGCTAGCAGTGCCAATGCCTTGATGCCATACCAACGGTAGAAGAAATAAGCTACTACTACATAAGCCGGTATCCAGGTTAGTTTGTTGCGGAATATAGGGCACAGTACATCAAGCACGGGGTTGGCCATGCCCTCGTTCACTATATGGAATAGCTGTTGGTCTATATCTACTAGTGCTTCTATCATGCTTTGCGTGCTACCAATATTAAGCGTGATGAATTACCAGCATTGAAGGGGTTCAGGTCATAATCACCGAAAGTTTCCAACAATGTAAAACCTGCTGCGCCCAACATCTCATCGAAGCGGAATTGGTTGATAACCTTTAGCTGTTCCTCGAAAGTATAGTCTTCACCATCTACCAAAAACTCGATTTTCTTCTTGATAAAACCTTTCTCTAAACGCTTTTGTATGTGGAACTGTATATCGCCGCGCGGTATTATTTCGCGGCTCTTCATGTGCTTTACCGCATACTCGGTGTTTATGTAGTCAAGCACCAAAGTGCCGCCCGGCTTTAGGTTGTTATACATGGCTTGTATGGCTGCATAATCGTCTTCTTCATTGTCAAAGTAGCCAAAGCTACTGAATAGATTGAACACATAATCGAACGATGCTTCCTTGTATGTTTCGCGCATATCCCACACTGCAAAGTGCAGCTTTTCGCAGCTATATTGTTTGGCGTACTCAATGCTGTTCTTCGATAGGTCGATACCCGTAACGTCGAAACCTAGTTTTGCCAAGGTTTTTGAGTGGCGGCCTTTGCCGCAGGCTACGTCCAACACTTTAGCATTAGCTGCTATGCGTAGGTGCGTGCTAATGGCCGTAATAAAGTTTTCGGCCTCTTCCGCGCTGCGGTTGGCGTATAAAGTGTGGTAATACGGGGAGTCGAACCAGGTTTCAAACCATTGTTTATCAGCCATTCTGCGTTTTGTGTATAAGTAAACCAAGTGCGAACTTCCGTAAAAAACTGAAATTTTTACTTTTGCCGTCCCTAAAATAAGTGATAGTTGGCATTAATTAAATCAATATCGGGTATCCGAGGCACTATAGGCGGTGCACCGGGCAACAACCTGACCCCTGTAGACATTTTGAAATTTACACTTGCCTTTGGCGAGTGGGTGAAGAAGGATTCGGGCATCAATAAGATAATTATTGGTCGCGATGCGAGGGTGAGCGGACAAATGGTAAGCAACATAGTATGCGGTGCCCTACAAAGCATAGGCATACATGTGGTTGACCTTGGCCTTAGCACCACGCCAACTGTAGAAATGGCAGTACCTGCCGAGCAAGCCGGTGGTGGTATTATACTTACTGCCTCGCACAACCCTAAGCAGTGGAACGCCTTAAAGCTGTTGAACAGCAAAGGCGAGTTTATTTCTGCCGCCGCAGGCGAAGAAGTATTGCTAAAAGGAGAGGAGGGTAACTTCGACTTTGCCGATGTAACAGCACTAGGCTCGTACACGGTAATAGAAGACTATATAGAGCGCCACATCGAGAAGATATTGGCACTGCCATTGGTAGATGTAGAAGCAATAAAGGCAAAGAAGTTTAAAGTAGTAATAGACTGTGTAAACAGTACTGGTGGTATAGCATTGCCTAAGCTGCTAAAGGCACTAGGTGTAGAAACAACCATTGAGTTGTTCTGCGAGCCGAACGGTTTGTTCCCTCACAACCCTGAACCACTACCAGAAAACTTGAACGAGTTGGCTGTAACGGTGAAGAAGAAGAAAGCTGACCTAGGTATAAGCGTAGACCCAGATGTGGACCGCTTGGCACTGGTATGCGAAGATGGCAATATGTTCGGCGAAGAGTATACGCTAGTAGCTGTGGCCGATTATATACTTAGTAACAACAAGGGCGCTACTGTTAGCAACCTAAGCAGTACACGCGCTCTGCGCGATGTAACCGAGAAGGCTGGCTGCGAGTACCATGCTTCGGCCGTAGGCGAAGTAAACGTGGTAGTGAAGATGAAAGAAACCAATGCCGTAATAGGCGGCGAAGGCAACGGCGGTATAATATACCCTGAGCTACACTACGGCCGCGATGCCATGGTGGGTATAGCTTTGTTCCTTACGCACTTGGCTAAGTTTGGCAAAAGCATAAGCATGCTGCGCGCCACTTACCCTAACTACAGCATAGCTAAAAAGAAGATAGACCTTGACCCTGCGGTAGATATAGATAAGTTGTTCGAAGAGTTGAAGAAGAAGTACAAGAAGTATCCTATCAATACCATCGACGGTGTGAAGATAGAGTTCGACAAAGACTGGGTGCACCTGCGCCGCAGCAACACCGAGCCTATTATACGCATATACGCTGAAAGTAACAGCGAAACCACGGCTGACAACATAGCCAATCAGATAATGAGCGATTTGAGCACATTTGCGAAGAAGTAAGATATATTTCAATTTATAGAAAGGCCGCAAGATTTACTTGTGGCCTTTTTTATTTACACGCCATTGAAATTCAATGCTTCAACCAACTGCAATTTTCTCTAATCATTTGTAAATCATAATTTGAAACAATATTTAATGTAATGGCGTAAGAATATAGTAACCTATAACCTCAAAAAAACTATACCACACCATGGATGGACAATACATCATATATGCCGGTTCGGCACTTGCAGTATTAGTGCTACTTGTTATCATTAAAGCGCCGCAAGGCAATAAAAGGTAAGCCTAGCTTACTTCTGTATAATCTCCCCTTTACCTACTTTCTGTCATTTTTATCGGTCCAAACTGCCAGTTTTTACAAGCAAAACTGTCAAAAAATCATTTTCGCCGCGCTGGCACGAATTCTGTTACATTCGCTGCGAAATAGCCCGCCCCTTGGCGGGTTTTGACACATTTTAAACTCAAAAACTAAATAGACTATGGCAGATGTAAAGCTACAGCCTTTGGCAGACCGCGTACTGGTAAAACCAGCTGAGGCAGAAACTAAAACCGCAGGCGGATTGTACATTCCAGATTCAGCAAAAGAAAAACCGCAACGTGGCACTGTAATAGCTGCAGGCCCGGGCAAAAAAGACGAGCCTACCACCGTTAAGGCAGGCGATACTGTACTATATGGCAAATACAGCGGTACCGAAGTACAGGTTGACGGCGTTGATTACCTTATCATGCGCGAGTCGGACATATTCGCAATCATATAAGTAGAACATTGCAGTCCAAATTCTAAAATCATAACAAAAAGTAAAACCCAATAAAAATGGCTAAGAATATATTATTCGAGAAGGACGCCCGCGACAAACTGAAGGCTGGCGTTGACAAATTGGCTAATGCCGTAAAAGTAACCCTAGGCCCTAAAGGTCGCAATGTTATTATCGACAAAAAATTTGGTGCGCCACACATAACTAAAGACGGTGTAAGCGTAGCTAAAGAAATAGAACTAGAAGACGCCGTAGAAAACATGGGCGCGCAAATGACCAAAGAAGTAGCTAGCAAAACTGCCGACCAAGCGGGCGACGGTACTACTACTGCAACAGTATTGGCACAGGCAATAGTTGGCCCTGGTTTAAAGGCCCTAGCGAGCGGTGCTAACCCTATGGACCTTAAGCGCGGTATAGACAAAGCGGTAAAGGCTGTAGTAGAAAACTTGAAGAAGCAGAGCGAAAGCGTAGGTAGCGACTTCGAGAAGATAGAGCAAGTAGCTTCAATATCGGCTAACAACGATAGCGAGATAGGCAAAATGATAGCCGATGCTATGCGCAAAGTAGGTACTGAAGGTGTAATAACTGTAGAAGAAGCAAAAGGTACCGAAACTGAAGTGAAGACCGTAGAAGGTATGCAGTTCGACCGTGGTTACCTTTCTCCATACTTTGTTACTAACCCAGAAAGCATGGAAGCTGAATTGGAGAACGCTTTGCTATTGATATACGACAAGAAGATAAGCAACATGCGCGAGCTATTGCCTATACTTGAGAAGGTAGCACAAAGCGGCCGTCCGTTGGTTATCATCAGCGAAGAAGTAGAAGGCGAAGCACTAGCTACCCTAGTAGTAAACAAACTACGTGGTACTTTGAAAGTAGCTGCTGTTAAGGCTCCAGGCTTTGGCGACCGTCGTAAGGAGATGTTGAAGGACATCGCTATCCTTACTGGTGGTATAGCTATAAGCGAGGAGATGGGTTACAAGTTGGAGAATGCCGACTTTACTTACCTAGGCCAAGCCGAGAAAGTAACTATAGACAAAGACAACACTACCATAGTAAACGGTAAAGGCGAAAGCGAGCAAATAAAGGCACGTATCGACGAAATAAAGGCGCAGATAGAAAAAACTACCAGCGACTACGACC
>JAFDYM010000291.1 GCA_018267435.1 Bacteroidota bacterium
ACGGCTTCCATCTCCCGATCTGTGTGTAGGCGCATTAGTTGGTGTTGCAGGTTGATTTTGCTGCAATACTACCGGCCTGTCCTGCATGTTGCGCTCTAGTTTGTTATCCTTATACGCTTGCTGCGCATTGGCTACCAAACCTAAGCCCACTACAGGTAAAAACAGTAAAAGCTTCTTCATGTTGTTTAGCGGTTTTGTATAGTGTTAAGTTTAAAAATGGATGTCAAATTTAATTGAAATTTTGATTCAGTATTACCGTCGCATTAATTATTTGTCATAAGGCTGTAAATTTTGAATATTTACCCACGTTTCTATCTTATTTTCAAGGGCAGTAAGCGGTTCGGGGGTATTCCAGCCTTTATCTACAATATTCTTCTCTTTTTTGCCATTGCTAAAGTATAACTTGCACGAAGGCAGGTCGGTAGGTGCTATATCATCTTCGGGGTAACGGTCTTTAAAGTTGAAAATACCAGCCTCGATAAACCATTTTTTAACATTAGCCATGTCCTTGCTGCTTACCTTGGCGTAGTATTTACCAGTTTTAACAGTAAAGCGCTTGCCTTCATATATTAATAGTCCGTTTTCATACAAGGTAGCATCGTATGTAGGGCACGATCCAAAACATGGGGTACGTGCTATACTCATTACCACCTTACCGTTTTTTTCGGGTACAAGCAGGTTATGGGGTTTGCAACCCGTTGTAAACGTAAGTATTACGAATATTGATATGTAGTATACTAGCGTGTTCATAGCTGTAAGCGCATAAAGCCGCTTAACATTCTGTGAATATAAGACTTTTCCGCCGTAATTACTTTTTACCCTTTGGCGGGTGGTTCTTGGCGCGCTGTTGTTGCTGCTCGGCAGCTTGCTTCTGTAGGTCGGCTAATTTCTTAGCCCAGCCACTTGGCTTCTTAGGATTTTTCTTGTTGTCTTCTATCTGCTTGCGCAGTTTTTCCTCATTCAAGAAAAATTTCTGAATTATCCATTGATGTGCTATACCCATTAAGTTTTGCAATAGGTAGTAGTAAGTAAGTGCCGCAGGGAACGAGTTGAACACAAACATTAGCATAACCGGCATAATGTAAGGTAGGTACTGCATACCTGGCTGCGAGTTGCCCATGGCGTTCATCTGGCTGTTCATTACCGCTTGTATTACCGAGGTAATAGTCATAAGTATAGTGAACAAGCTGATGTGAGTGATGCCTATTACAGGCTCCTTCCAGCTTATCAAATCATCATAAGTACTAAGGTCGGTAGCCCATAGGAAGTGTTCTTGCCTCAACTCGATTGATGCCGGGAAGAAGTTATACATGGCTATCAATATCGGCATTTGCAATAGCAATGGTAAGCAGCCCCCTAGCGGACTAACACCTGCCTTTTGATATAGCTTCATCTGCTCCTGCCCCATACGTGCTTGATCATCGCCGTACTTCTCTTTCAATGCTGCTAGCTCTGGTGCCAATATTTTCATTTTGGCAGCACTCTCTATACTTTTAGCAGTAAGCGGGTGCAGGGCTATTTTCAATAGCAAGGTCATTATAAGTATTATAAGACCATAGTTAAGGTTGAAGCCATCGAAGAAGTTGAACAACCAGATAATAAAACGGGTAATGTATTTTATCCAGGCAAACACTATCCAGTCAGGTCCTAGCTTGATAATTTCTTCAAAATCGCGGTCATAAGCTTTAAGCGTATTGAAGTGGTTAGGACCTATGTAGAACTGGAATGCATAGCTATTGTTGCCATCGGCCTTGTAAGGTAAGGTAAAGGTAGAGCTATAGCTTTTTACATAAGTCTTATCATCCTTGCTGTATTTTGTTTTCAGCTTTGTTTTTTCAAACTGACCATTGCTAAATAGCGTAGCGTTAAAGAACTGCTGCTTGTACGATATCCATTCAAGCGGCGCTTCATCTTTAGTTTCTTCTTCGCTTTCCGATGTTTCGCTTTGGTGGTCTACATCGCCTTTGTTGAACTTATAATATAGTGCCGAGTGCGTACGCTCGCTGTTCAAATCTTTCTCAAGGCTGTGTAGCTTATTCTGCCAACTAGCACTTATGCTAGTATAGTTTTGAGGTATTACCGAGTTTAGGCCTACGGTGTTCACCTTATAGTCGAACATATATGAGTTGCCCTTTAGGGTGTACTGCTGCTCGAAGTACTTGCCTGCGCCAGCATTTAAGCGCATGCTAAATGTCTTGCTTTCGTTACCTGCCACGCTAAAGCTTTCGCCCACGGGTTCAAAGTAAAAGTCTTTGGTGTCTACGGTCTTATCTCCTACCAATGCAAACTGGTAGCTAAGCGAGTTGCTCTTATCGTTTACAAACACCAGCGGCTTTCCATCCCAGGTTTTGTAGTCCTTCAGCTCTACGCTTAGTATCTGTCCGCCTTTGGTGCTTATCTCTATTTTCTGCAGCTCGTTTTCAATGGTAAACACCTGCTCGGTACCTGTAGCAGCGGCAGCAAATGCGCCATACTTATTGGCAAGGTCGCCGGCTACGGTTACGGTATCTACTTTACCTGTAGCGCTATCAAGCACCATGGTAGTTACCGCTTTCGCCGTATCGGCTTGTAGCTTGGCGGCTTCGGCAGCGGCCTTCTCTTTCGCTTTTGCTACCTGCTCGGTCTTTTTCTTTTCAAGTTCTTGCGCCTGTTTCTCCTTGGCTGTTTTGCTTTGGTAGAAAAACATACCTACCATTAAAGCTGCCAACAATACCCAACCAATAACCTGTTCTTTGTTCTTTATCATGTGCTATGTATACTAAGTGTGCGCGGTATACCTACGGTAACCGGGGCGCAAATATAAAAGAATATTGAAGTGGGGACGGCGTGGCGCATTTTATATTGCACAGGCAGCCCGCGAGGTGCGGTTTTTAGGGGGTGAAAGGGTACTTTGACCTCATACCCTAGCCCCTTCTCCACCATGGAGAAGGGGAACAATATTGTGACAAGCCTAATACTTTTAACTGAACAGCACCACAATGCCCACCTTTCCCTTCTCCTCCCGAAGCTTCGGGAGTGGAGAAGGGATGTAGACGTATGTCGACAGGGATGAGGTGAAAAAGCATAGCACCACAGCCTGTAGGCGCGTGGCAGGCACACTTATGCCTATACGCCCATAGCACCGCCCATAATAATTGTATTCTACTTTCTTGTACGCTTACGCCTACGGCATTCGCAGATTGCTATGATTAAATAAAATCTTACTAGTCATAACAATCAGCGTTATCTGCGTACAAAACTATATTGCAACCCTGCCCATGAATTAATTCATGGGCTACGGATACGACCACCTTCTTGCCTTGAACGAAAAATGTATTGTGTAGAAACACGTTATATAAAAAGACTGAAATCAATAGCCCGTGAATTAATTCACGGGCAGCATGCGAGATAACATTGCCAAAACTGCTTTGGCACAGCAATTGAACAGGGCATAACAGCGTTTTTTAGAAATAAACAGAGGATAAGCATGAATCTTGACCATATATTTTCGCAACAAGTAAGCGACGAGGATGTAGATTTCCTACCCATTCTACCCGAAGAAGACGGCGCGGATGGCAAAAAACTGGAAATACCCAATGTACTTCCCATACTGCCTTTGCGCAACACTATTTTGTTTCCGGGGGTAGTATTGCCTATAACCGTAGGCCGCGACAAAAGCATTGTAGCTGTCAAAGAGGCATATAAAAGCAACAAACTGATAGGCGTTGTCGGTCAAATTGACGGAACGATTGAAGAGCCGGAGTTTGACGATATATTTAAAATAGGCACCGTGGCGCAAATAATGCGCATGATAAAAATGCCCGATGGCAGCACCACCGCCATTATACAAGGCCGCCAACGCTTTGTAACCAAGGAACTGGTACAAAGTGAGCCTTACATAAAAGCACAGATAGAAGTACTGCAAGATATACTACCTACCGACGATAAGGAGTTTGAGGCCAGTATGCTAAGCCTAAAAGACCTTGCGGCAGAAATAATAAAGCTGAGCCCGCAAATACCTAGCGAGGCCAACATTGTGCTGCGCAATATTAACAGCCCTGCCACGCTTACGCACTTTATAAGCAGCAACCTAAACATAACAGTAGAAGAAAAGCAGAAACTGCTAGAGGTGGGCGATATGAAAGTGCGCGTGCAAACGGTACTTGGCTACCTGAACCGCGAACTGGAAATGCTGAAGATGAAGAGCGAGATACAGAGCAAGGTACAGCAGGACATCAACAAGCAGCAGCGCGACTACTTCCTTAGCCAGCAGCTAAAAACCATACAGGAAGAACTAGGCGTAAACAGTGCCGATAAGGATATTATCCGCCTAAAGGAAAAGCTATCGAAACTGACCTTGCCAGAGAAAACAAAGGAGCAGGTAGATAAAGAACTGGAGAAGCTACAGCGCATGAACCCCGCCGCTGCCGACTACAGCGTAGTGCTAAACTACGTAGAGTTGATATTGGACTTGCCATGGGGTATATATACCAAAGATAACTTCGATATAAAGCACAGCAAGCAGGTGTTAGATAACGAACACTTCGGGCTAGATAAGGTGAAGGAGCGCATACTGGAATACCTAGCCGTACTGAAGCTGAAAGGAGATTTGAAGTCGCCGATATTGTGCTTGGTAGGCCCTCCGGGTGTGGGTAAAACCAGCTTGGGGCAAAGCATTGGTCGCGCACTGGGTAGGCAGTACGTACGTGTAGCCCTTGGTGGATTGCATGATGAAGCCGAAATACGTGGCCACCGCAAAACATACATAGGTGCCATGCCGGGCCGTATAATACAAAGCTTGAAGAAGGCCAAGAGCAGCAACCCGATAATAATATTGGATGAGATAGACAAAGTAGGTAGCGACTTTAAGGGCGACCCTAGCAGCGCATTGCTAGAGGTACTTGACCCTGAGCAGAACCACGCCTTCTACGATAACTACTTGGAGCTAGAATACGACCTAAGCAAGGTACTGTTTATAGCTACTGCCAATAGCCTGCAAACCATACAGCCCGCCCTGCGCGACCGTATGGAGATAATACCTATAGAAGGCTATAGCATAGAAGAGAAACTACAGATAGCCAAAAAGCACTTGCTACCTAAGCAGCGCACTAACCACGGCCTAAAGACCAAGCAAGTGCAGCTAAGCGATAAGGTGTTGGAGCGCTTGATAGAAGACTATACCAAAGAGAGCGGTGTGCGCGAACTAGATAGGCAGTTGGCATCGGTAATGCGCAACACCGCCAAGAAGGTAGCACTAGAAGAAGACTACAACCCGAACGTGAAGGACGAGGACCTAAGCAAGATACTTGGCCCAGAGAAGTTCGACAAGAGCATATACACCGAAGAGCACCAACCAGGTGTGGCAGTAGGCCTAGCTTGGACACCTGTAGGCGGCGATATACTGTTTATAGAAAGCAGCCTAACCAAAGGTAACGGCGGCGTAACTGTAACTGGTAACCTAGGCAAGGTAATGACGGAGAGCACCACCACGGCAGTAACGTACTTAAAGGCACATGCCGATGAACTGGGTATAGACCGCGATATATTCAACAAGGTGAACATACACTTGCACTTTCCCGAAGGGGCAGTGCCTAAAGATGGTCCTAGTGCGGGTATTACTATACTTAGCTCGCTAGCATCGCTGTTCACGCAGCGCAAGTTGAAGCCTTTTCTAGGTATGACGGGCGAGATAACCCTACGCGGCAAGGTAATGCCAGTAGGCGGTATTAAGGAGAAGATACTAGCCGCCAAGCGTGCAGGCCTAAAAGAAATCATTATGTGCGAGCGCAACCAAAAGGATGTGGAGCAGATAAACCCAAGCTACATCAAGAACATGAAGTTCCATTATGTAAAAACAATGGACGAGGTGGTAGAGATAGCCCTGCAAAAAAGCAAGGTGAAAAACGGCATCGACTTCAGCGTGTTCAACAGCAGTACGCCTGCACCGGGTGGGGGATTGTAAGATTGTTTTTAAAAACTTTCTCCATCATCATCTATTATAAGGTCACCTATTTTTATTTTATCGAAATCAACTATTCTATTAGCATTTAACTCAGGAAGCTTTGGAGGTTCGTTAAAATGAACTTGTCCTTGCTTTATTGCAATGCTTTTCAAATACCTATTCTCCCCTTTAACTGTTATTACCCATTTAAAATGCTCTTTCATTATTAATCCTAAAGCTTGTAGTTGTTGAAGAATACGGCCTACATTAGGATATGCTATATTAATCCTTAAATTATAATTACTATTATTAGAAATATGCTTTAAGGCTATCCCACATATATATCTATCTATAAGTCTATTATCTCTATAATACTCACGACTTTGGCAACACGATGCTACAGCCATAAAAATATCTTCCCATGTACACTTCACAGTTATTGCATCTTTATTAAAGACTCTTAGCTTGGATTTTTCATATGAAAATAGAATATAGTTAAATATCAATTCAATTTCATCATTTCCATCTGCTAAACTACTAGCAGCATTATCCTTTGCATTTAACTTATCCAGCTTACTTTTCAATTCTTTATTCTCTTTCATGATAATAACCATTTCATCATTTGTAGGCAGCTTCTCCAGTTCATTAGCTCTAACCCATCCTATTTGTGGATTATGTTTTATTTCTTGCATTAAACTCCGGCTAACAACCCCTCCTAAATCGCTTGAATTTTTCCAGTATTTACAAAGTCGCTTTTGAATTGCTTTCCGAAATTCCTTTAGCTTCTCTAGCTTAACAGCATCAGTCTCAGATTTCTTCACAGATATACTAGTAGGGTCATTGTGCAAAAAACCAATTACAGGAATTCCTTTTTCAACCGCATATTCAAATTCTTTTTGCGTATAGCTTTTCCCGTCTTCAGCTTCCGAACCATATCTATTTCCAACTATCACCATGTAATAGTCACAGTTATCAATTAACTGCGTTATATACTTCCATTGAGATTCGCTTGAAGCAGGAAAGTATTCCATACCACATGGAATGCAGTCTAATTCAAGTAGCGCATGAAGAACCTCCATACGCTCTTCTTTTAAATCTTCATAAGTAGAGCTAACAAATACTTGGTAACGCTTTTGAATATTTGACATCTATTTGTGTGTTTGATGTAAATATAACAATCAAAACTATGCGAAATACAATCTCCCGCTGTTCCGGGTGTTCGACGAAGTCGACGACTCGGAACCATAAATAAAGCGGAGTGTTTAACTCCGTATATTAAAACTCTTCGCAATCATCTACCATAAACTCATTGGTTGGCAGAGTTGGATTATACTTCATACCATCCCACTGCGAGCCATACCTGCAACTATCACAATTTACGGTACCATTCATCCATTGAAAATTAATATCGCCGTCGCCTGACAATACAGATACAGTACCTGTTAAGTTAAATGCGTTGCCGTATATATCTACGCCTGACACTGTGTAGTCAAATACCTTGTAGCTAACTTCACCATTTACGTGGCCATACCAACTAGCCCACATGGTATCTGTTTGATATACTACAGTATTACCATCTTTTATCGTTATGCTGGCGCTATCTATGTTATATTGACCGATTTGAAATGCATCATTATTCCCATCTCCATTCGCGCTAAACACATTCGGCACAAAGCAGTATGCGGTATCACCATTGTTTTCATAGCTATACTGTGCGTATATATTGGGGCAGAAGCGAATGGTGTCGGCGCTTTCGTCTTTCTTGCAGGCAGCTAGGCTAAACAATAACGCTGCTAATATTGGTAGTAGGTGTTTCATAATTGCCATTATTCTTCGCATACGTTTTTCATATCCATAGGATAGAATACGAATGAATTATCTTCATAAGCAAACTGACCTATTGAATTAAACCTACAACTATCACAACTTACCTTTCCTGCAATTTGATCTGTATTGTTAAATGCTATCCTTAGCAATGATAACTTGCCAGTAAGCGTAAATGAATGTCCGAAATCATCGGTTGCGCTTACGGTATAGTCGTAGTTTTTTTGGGCGGCATCCTCACCGTTAACTTTACCATCCCATCTATCGCTTAAGCCTGTAGCCTGATACACTACAGTATTGCCATCTTTAACCACTACATTAATGTTTGAAACATAAAATGTACTAACTCCAAACATATCGTCTATACCGTCGCCATCGGGCGTAAATACATTTGGTACCCAGCAGTAAGCGGTATCACCATTGTTCTCGTAGCTGTATTGCGAATATGTGTTTGGGCAAAAGCGGATAGTATCGGCGCTTTCGTCTTTCTTGCAGGCAGCTAGGCTAAGTAATAGCGCTGCTAAAACGGGCAGTAGGTGTTTCATAGGTTTATTAAGGTTGAGCGGCGAATATAATTTATTCAATGAAATTGAAATGCGAAAGCTTGGCTACTACGCGAGCGTCCGCTAGTGCCTATAAAATACAATCCACCCTCGGAGCTACGCGCCACTCTCCCCATAATCGGGACGGGAGACACTAATGCCTCGCTCCTAGCATTCGTTTTTGCATTTCTCTATGCGCTCGGCTTTCCTCCGTGTTTAACAATTGTATTTGCCCTATGTTTTCTCTCCACCATCGCGCTCAAGGGTGCGCTTAGGGTTATCCATGCCGCGCTCGTAGTTGGTTTCATCGCGCATATTGCGGTACACAAGCCAAGCCAGCAAGGCAACAACTACTATAATAAGGGCAGCTATAACAATGATACTGGATGCAGATAGGTTTTCCATGGCGTAATTTTATACCATAAAGGTACTACTCCCTCACTTAAAATAGATTATGCCAAGGTTAATCCTTTCATTGATGTTTATCAATAAAAAAGGTCCACAGTATGCGCGCGCGTGGCAGGCGTGCGTATGAGTATGCACAACAGTAGGGCGCCTAGTATCTTATATTTGTATCTAGAATCTCTAAGACGTAAGGGATTAAGTCTCTAAAAAAACTTTGTGCATTTCGCGATTCGTTAACCTTAGTGTCCTTAGTGGTTAATTGTATTAACTACCCCTCGCTCAGTTTTATCAAGGCGAAGATGGAGTAGTTGACAATATCCCTATAACCCGCATCTATGCCTTCGCTTATTAAGGTTTTGCCTTGGTTATCTTCTATCTGTTTGATGCGTAGCAGCTTCATCAGTATCAAGTCGGTAAATGAGCTTACGCGCATATCGCGCCAAGCTTCGCCGTAGTCGTGGTTCTTGGCCATCATCAGGTCTTTTATTTCCTGTGCATGTTTCTCGAACAGGGCTACGGCCTCGTCTTCAAAAAGCTCGATGCGCTTGTCTTCCTTCAGCTCCATTTGTATTAAGCCTATAATGGCGTAGTTAACCAAGCCAATGAATTCAGATTCGATGTTGTCCTCTACCATCTGTACATCGGCTTCCTCAATGGTTTGTATGCGTTGCGCCTTTATAAATAGCTGGTCGGTAAGCGACTTAGGGCGTAGCACGCGCCATGAGGTACCGTAGTCGCGTGTCTTCTTCTCGAATATATCGCGGCAGCGGCCTATTTGCTCGTCGAACTGGGTAGATGTGGTGGTAGTTGCCATGTGCCCCAAAAATAGGCAAGTGGCGCAAATGTAGAAAGCTATAAGTTTCGCTAATGTGTATAAGTTTTAGCGGTTGAACATTAGCCTTTCACCCTTAATGCTTTCGTCGAATGCTCCGTTGGCATAAGCTATGTGTCCGTTCACGAAAGTTTTAAGCACTTGGCCAGTAAACTGGTGGTTCTCGTAGGGGCTCCAGCCGCATTTGTAGTATATGTTTTCAGGCTTCACGGTCCACTGCTTATGGGTGTCAACCAATACCATATCGGCAAAGTAGCCCTCGTGCAGGTAGCCGCGGTCTTTTACTTGGAAACAGATAGCCGGGGCATGGCACATCTTCTCTATTATACGCTCTAGGCTTATCTTACCCTGTTGGTAAAATTCCAACATTACGTTCAGCGAGTGTTGTACCAATGGCAAGCCAGATGGCGCTTTTAGGTATGTGCCGCTCTTTTCTTCTAAGGTATGCGGAGCGTGGTCGGTAGCTATTATGTCCAAGTGGTCATCAAGCAATGCTGCCATCAGCGCCTTTTTGTGGTGCGCTTCCTTTATGGCAGGGTTGCATTTTATTTTGCTGCCTAGCCTTGCGTAGTCTTCCTTGTCGAACCACAAGTGGTGTACACACACCTCGCTGGTAATGCGCTTCTCCTTCAAAGGTATATCGTTGCGGAAAAGCCCGATCTCTTTCTCGGTAGATATATGCAGTATGTGCAGGCGCGTGTTGTGCTTTTTAGCCAACTGTACAGCAAACGATGATGAGTTGTAGCACACTTCCTCGTTGCGTATCTCGGCATGGCACTCGAATGGAATGTTCTCACCATACTTCTCTTTGTACATCTGCGTGCGCTCGTTCACTAGTTTGTCGTCCTCGCAGTGGGTAGCTATCAGTATATCGCTGCGCTCAGTAAATATGCGCTCTAGCAGTTCTGGGTCATCTACCAACATATTGCCAGTGCTTGAGCCCATAAATATTTTAATACCTGCCGTGGTAGTTCTATCTACCTTCAATAGCTCCTCGTAGTTAGTTAAGCTAGTACCCATATAGAATGAGTAGTTGGCTAATGAGGTCTGCTTGCCTATTTCGTACTTCTGCTCAAGTAGGTCTATGGTAAGTGTTGCAGGATTAACGTTCGGCATCTCCATAAAGGATGTAGTGCCACCTGCTACGGCTGCCTTGGCTTCGGTGTATATGTTTGCCTTGTGTGTTAAGCCCGGCTCGCGAAAGTGTACTTGGTCATCTATAATACCAGGCATTAAGTGCAAGCCAGTGGCATCTATCTCATTCACCTTATACTTCACATCGATGTTCGGGTCAACACGCTCAATGCGCTGGCCGCGTACCAACACATCGGCGGTTACAATCTTTCCATCGTTTATTACTTGGGCATTCTTTATCAGGTGGTCGGCCATGGCTTAGGTATTTATGGTGGCGAATGTAAGGCAAAAATAGTTTCGTACAGAGGACTGTTAGCCACATAGAAAATACAAATCAAATTGAACACGGATAAAACGGATGACACAGATAACGGGGATGAATTGGATTAAATACAAATGTTTAATCATAGAGGAAAGCCGAGAGCATGGAGAAAGAAAATGAACTTTGGCTTGTGATACCATACAGTGCATTACTCACTAAGCCCTCCCCTCTATTACTTGTAAGAGAGCCCCGATAGCTATCGGGAGACGAATGTCGGGGAGGGGTGAGTTTGTATTAAACCTCTATGTTCTCCGTACCTCTATGTTTAATAAATGTATTAACTGTGAATCTGTGGCAAAAATACTAAGCCGCATTCTGCCGCTTTAGTTCTTTCTTACGGCGTATATCCT
>JAFDYM010000292.1 GCA_018267435.1 Bacteroidota bacterium
CAAGTGTAAGCGGCTACAACCAAATACGCGAGGGCATTATTCCTTACATGAAGGAATTGAAGGAAAAAAACATTGACCAGTACCGCCAAAACTGGGCGCAGTTGGCCGTGTTGGTGCTATGGTTAGTTGTGTTTTTTGTGCTTGATTGGCAGAAGGCTTTTCTGTATGTATTGATACCGCAGCAAGTAGCACAGTTAATGGTTATTATATTCAACTATGTGCAGCACGTACACGCTGACGAAGAGTCGGCATACAACCACTCGCGCAACTTTATGGGTGTTAACTGGTTTTTGTTCAACAATGGTTACCATACCGTACACCACATGCGCGCCAGCATGCACTGGAGCGAAACACCTGAAGCTCACGCTAAAGTAGCGCATCTAATAGCCCCACATTTAATAGAGCAAAGCTTTTGGGGTTACCTGTTCCGTACCTATGTGCTTGGCAGGTTTATGACTAAGCACAAATCGTACTCAATGAGGCTAGAGCGTATAGCTGCAGCTAAAGCCGAGCAAGCAGGAGTAAGGGAAGTGGCTTAACAGCTTAACATTACTGCCCGCCCTTTACCAATACATTTTCGTATGGCTGTCTCGTGGCTATGCTGCGGGCAAGGGTCATTTCATCGGCATACTCCAGCTCGCCACCGAACGATATGCCGCGGGCAATGGTAGTTACCTTTACGCCTTGTGGCACCAGCTTTTTACTTACGTAAAAGATGGTCGTATCGCCCTCTATGGTAGGACTTAGTGCCATTATCACTTCTTTTACGGTACCTTCTTTTACGCGGTTCTCAAGGCTTTCTATGTTCAGCTTATCGGGCCCTACGCCGTCTATAGGCGATATAACGCCGCCCAGCACGTGGTACACGCCACGGAAGATATTGGTGTTTTCTATAGCTATTACATCGCGAAGGCTTTCTACCAGGCACACGGTGCTATGGTCGCGCTGTGGGTTGGCGCATATCTCGCATTGGTCGTGGTCGGCTACGTTGTGGCAGGTTTTGCAAAACTTTATTTCGCTGCGCATGCGCATAACGGCAGTGCCGAAGTACGACACCTTCTCTTCATCTTGCTTAAGTAAGTGCAACACTAGGCGCAGGGCAGTTTTTTCGCCTATACCGGGTAGCTTGGTAAACTCGGCCACTGCATCTGCTATCAACTTCGACGAATACTTCATTGTAACCGCTAAAATAAGGGAATTAGTATATTACACCCCCTATGCAAAACAAACTTTCGGTTATTATTCCCGCATATAACGAAGGCAAAACTATACACCGTATACTTAACAAAGTTGCGGAAGTACAGCTTATAGCCGGGTATGCCAAGGAAGTAGTAATTATAAACGATTGTTCTACCGATAACACCGAAGAAGCTATTTTAAAATATAAGCAGGAGCACCCCGAATTAAATATACAATACTGCAAACACGAGGTTAACAAAGGAAAGGGTGCTGCGCTGCACACGGGCATAAAAGAAGCTAGCGGCGATATAATAGTAATACAAGACGCAGACCTAGAATACGACCCTAACGAGTTTAACATATTGCTGAAGCCCATAACAGATGGCTTTGCAGATGTAGTATATGGCTCGCGCTTTATGGGTGGCAGGCCGCATCGTATATTGTTCTTTTGGCACACCATAGGTAATAAGTGGCTTACGTTTATGAGCAACATGTTTACCAACCTTAACCTTACCGATATGGAAACATGCTACAAAATGTTCCGTGCTGATGTGGTAAAAAGCTTGGAGCTTAAAGAGCAGCGCTTTGGCTTTGAGCCCGAGGTAACCGCCAAAATGAGCCGCTACCCCAATGTACGCATATACGAGGTAGGCATAAGCTACTATGGCCGTACCTATGAAGAAGGCAAGAAGATAGGCTGGCGCGATGGCTTTAGGGCTATGTGGTGTATATTAAAATATAATATTTTTGCTAAATGATTTTTTCGAAGCAAGTTTGGCGCACTAAGCTACAACCCGCTATACAGATATTGTTGATATTGGTAGTAGCCTTGTTTTCGCAACTTTACAAGCTTGGCGATATGCCATATAGATTATGGGATGAAGCACGCCTAGCACATAACGCTTATGAAATGGCACATAGTAGTAATATAATAGTTACTACTATGCACGGCCAACCAGATACTTGGAACAGTAAACCGCCCTTAATGATATGGGCACAGGCTATATGTATAAAAGTAAATGGCCTGAATGAAATTTCTACCCGTTTACCAGCAGCCTTATCTGCTATATTGTGTATAGTAATGATTGCTGCTTTTGTTTACCACATAACCAAAAGCGGATGGACGGCGCTGTTAGCGGCATTTGTGTTGTCATCATCCATAGGCTATATAGGTTACCATGGTACGCGGTATGGCGAGTTCGATAGTATGCTTGCCCTTTTTACCACAGCATATTTGCTTGCCTATTTTCTATACCTTGAAAATGAAGGACCAAAAGCGAATAGGTACCTGCTCGCCTTCTTTGTTTGTTTATCTCTTGCTGTACTTACCAAATCGGTAGCGGGGCTGTTATTTACACCAGCATTGTTTGTATATACCATTGTTAGAGGTAAACTGGCGGCCACACTAATTAATAAAAAGTTTTATTTCGGGGCATTGCTTTTCATTGGTTTGATAGGTACGTATTATTTGCTGCGCGAGCACTATAACCCAGGCTACCTAAAGGCCGTTTATGAAAACGAGCTGGGTGGTAGATACATGAAAGTAAACGAAGAGCACACAGGCCCGTGGACTTACTATTGGGCATTTATTAAGTGGTCTGGCTTTGGCACATGGTTCTGGGCTTTACCAGTTTCTATCCTTGTATTTATACTAAGTAGCAAAGGAGTGTTTAAACGGGCTATTTCTTTTTTGTGGCTAGCATCTTTCGTTTTTCTTGTTGTTATTTCAAGCAGTGCTACAAAGCTGGAGTGGTATTGCTTACCGGTATTTCCATTATTGGCTATTGTGGCAAGCTTAACCGTGTTGGGTATAGCGCGTTTGTTGGCCGCCTTTGTTAACCTTAATGTTCAAACCTTGGTAATACTACTAGCAGCCATATTTTCTCTACAACCAGCCAAAGAGCTGTATCTACATCTTAAGTATATAGGCGATGACCTTTCTTCCGATAAGCACTATGCGCTTTCATACTATCTACGCGATGCTTTACATGGCAAACGCGATTTGAAGGAGGCTACCTTTTTGTACTATGGATATTATTCAGAGCATTCGCTTTACATTCTTGCTTTGAACGATAAGGGGCAGAACATAAAGCAAGCATATAATACAGGCGATGTACATTTTACCGCAGGGCAGAAGGTGTTTGTAATAGACGATGCAAGCGAACAGTATATAGAAAAGAACTATAAAACTGAGTTGTTGGAAGAATTTTATGGAGTAAAGTTATTTGTAATAGGTAATACCAATTAATATTGCGCAATGAGCAACCCACAAGTATCTATAGTAGCGCCTTTGTATAACGAAGAAGAATCGTTTGGTATATTGGTAGATAGGCTTACCAAGCTAATGGATAGCACAAGTCTTAGTATAGAAATTGTGCTTGTTAATGATGGGTCTAAGGATAAAACCGAAGAGTTGATGCGCGTAATTGCGCTGCGCGATAAGCGTTTTCACTGCGTATTCCTATCGCGTAACTTTGGGCATCAATTGGCATTAAGCGCAGGCATGGCCGCCGCTCGCGGTACCGAGGCTATTATGTGTATAGATGGCGACCTACAGGACCCGCCTGAGTTGTTAGGAGAGTTTTACAAACTATACCAACAGGGCTATGATGTAATATATGCAGTACGCAAAAACCGTAAAGAGGGCTGGCTGCTGAAGGCTATGTTCCATTATTACTACCGCATACAAAAGAAACTGGTAAACATAGATATAGCGCTAGATAGCGGCGACTTTGCACTACTAAGCCGAAGTGTGGTAAACGTAATGAACCAATTACCTGAAGAAAGCCGCTACCTGCGTGGCTTGCGCTCATGGGTTGGCTTTAAGCAAATAGGCTATGAGTACGATAGGCCCGAACGAGCTGCAGGCGAAACCAAGTACCCTATAAGCAAGCGTATTAAAATAGCCTTGAATGGTATCTTCAACTTTAGCGAGCTGCCAATTAGGTTAATTACGAATCTAGGTATAGCTACAGTAGCGATTGCCCTTATCTATTTCGTTTATACCCTTATCAAGAAGTTTGTTCTAGGCGTAGAAGTAGCAGAAGGCTTTACGGGCCTAATGTTTACCATTATACTTTTTAGTGGCGTGCAGCTATTATCGCTAGGTATAATTGGCGAATACGTTTCAAGAATTTTCTTTCAAGTAAAGGGCAGGCCGCTTTTTATAGTGAAAGAAAAGATAGTAGACGGTCAGCTTATTAAAGAGTAAGCGCCTTACACATATCCTAATTCTATATCAATGCGCACAGCGTATAACACAATAGCGTATTTCAATACACCATGCAATGCTTAATGCGCCTCTAGCCAGTTTTCGCCTATGCCCATTTCGGCCTCTATAGGCACGTTGGTTTTAATGGCGTTCACCATCTTTTCGTATATTATTGGCCTTATAATTTCCACCTCGTCGCGGTGTGCATCGAACACCAATTCGTCATGCACTTGCAGCGTCATACGCGAGCGTAGCTTTAAGCGCTTAAACTCGTTGTGTATGTCTATCATGGCCAGCTTAACAAGGTCTGCCGCCGAGCCTTGCACAGGGCTGTTAATGGCGTTGCGCTCGGCATAGCCGCGCACGGTAAAGTTCTTCGAGTTGATGTCCTTCAAATAACGCCTTCTACCCATGATGGTTTGCACATAGCCGTGCTCGCGCGCAAAGTTGATGTTGTCGTTCATGTAGCCCTTTATCTTAGGGAACTGAACGAAGTAGTTATCAATAATGCTCTTCGCTTCGCCGCGAGATACGCCTATGTTCTCTGCCAAACCAAATGCACCCTGGCCGTATATGATACCGAAGTTCACGCTCTTGGCTTTGTAGCGCATATCCTTAGTAACTTCTTCAAGCGGCACGCCGTACACCTTGGCGGCAGTAGCGGTGTGTATGTCTATCTTCTTCTCGAAGGCTTCGCGCATGTTTTCATCGCCGCTTAGCTCGGCTACTATGCGCAGTTCTATCTGGCTATAATCGGCAGATAACAAAATATGGTCAGCATCGCGCGCTACAAAAGCCTTGCGTATGCGCTTGCCGCGTTCGGTACGCACAGGTATGTTTTGTAGGTTGGGGTTATCGCTGCTTAACCTACCTGTAGCCGCCACAGCTTGGCGGAAGGTAGTATGTACGCGGCCTGTTTTTGCATTTATAAGTTGCGGCAGCGCATCTACGTACGTTGACTTCAACTTAGTTATCTCGCGGTAGTCCAATATCTTCTCCGCTATAGGGTGCAGCTTTATCAAACCTTGTAGTGCATCCTCGTTGGTAGATAGCTGCCCGGTGGCTGTCTTCTTACCCTCGAAAGGTAGCTTTAAATGCGTGTACAGCACCTCGCCCAACTGCTTCGGGCTATCTACGTTGAATTCTAAGCCTGCTAGTTTGTATATCTCATCACGCACGGCAAGCATATCGGTGTTCAGCTCGGCTGAGTAATCGCGCAGAAACTGCTCGTCTATCTTCACGCCTTCCCATTCCATATCGCCCAATACATGCGTTAGCGGGTGTTCTATATCTTCCAACACTTTAGTCAGCTCGCGGCTTTGCACCATGGGTGCTATCTTGTTCTTAAGCTGCAAAGTTATATCAGCATCTTCAGCAGCGTAGTCGCTTACTTTTTCTACTGGTACATCGCGCATACTTAGTTGGCCCTTGCCCTTACCTATCAGTTCGGTAATAGATACCGGTGTGTAGCCTAAGTAGGTTTCGCTTAGGTAGTCCATGCCGTGCTTCAGGTCAGGCTCTACTAGGTAGTGCGCCAACATGGTATCGAATACAGGGGCTTGCACCTGTACATTGTACTTGCGTAGCACCAGCATATCGAACTTTATGTTCTGTCCTATCTTAACGTGGTTCGGGCTTTCTAGCAATGGCTTGAACTGGTCAACGATAGCTTGTGCAGCGTCATTATCAAGCGGTGCAGGTACATAGTATGCTTCGCCTTCTTTTACGCTAAAGCTCATACCCACCAGGTTCAAGCTGAAGTAATCTAAAGATGATGTTTCTGTATCGAAACAGAACTCGGTGCTGGCCTGTAGTTTGGCTACAAGATCTTTGATGGCTTCATCACCTTGTACCAAGTGGTAGGTGTGCTCGGTGTTCTGTATGGACTTGCCTTTCTCTACCTCTTCCTGCACAGGTTGCGCACCCGTAGCCTCGCCAAATAGGTTGAACTGCGAGCTAGGCGTGCTGCTGCTTGCGGTAGGTACTGGTGTGGTCGATTCGCGGTTGGCGCTATAGTCGTTACCCAATATACGCTTGCCCAAGGTGCGGAACTCCAACTCAGCAAATATGGCTGCTAGTTTCTCCTTATCCGGTGCTTCTACTTTCAGCTCTTCATCAGTTACATCTATCGGCACATCTAGCTTTATAGTGGCTAGCTGTTTAGATAGAATACCCATATCAGCATTCTGCGCTATGCTTTCGCCCAGCTTGCCTTTTATGTTGGCGGCATTGGCCACCACGTTTTCTACGCTGCCGTATTCCTTAATCAGCTTTTTGGCAGTTACTTCGCCAACCTTAGGTATGCCAGGTATATTATCTACCGCATCGCCCATTAGGCCTAGTATATCTATTACCTGTAGCGGGTCGTTCACCTCCCACTTGGCTTTTACTTCTTCTACACCCATTATCTCTACCTCGCCGCCTTGCCTGCCGGGCTTGTATATAAAGATGTTCTTCTCTACCAACTGCGCATAATCCTTATCGGGTGTAACCATGTATATAATGTGACCCTCGGCAGCCTTGCGCTTGGCAAGTGTACCTATGATGTCGTCAGCCTCGCAGCCTGCGCACTCTAGCACAGGTATGTTCCATGCGTGGAGGATATTTTTGATGTGCGGCACAGCGAATAATATATCCTCTGGTGTTTCTTGCCTGTTGGCTTTATAGTCGGCATAAGCAGCCTCGCGCTCGGTGCTGCCCTCTAGGTCGAACACCACAGCTAGATGCGATGGCTTCTCCTTCTGTATCAACTCCACCAATGTATTGGTAAAGCCGCTAATGGCAGATACATTCTGCCCCTTGCTGTTTATCAATGGGTTTTTGCTAAATGCAAAATAGGCGCGGAAAATAAGCGCATAAGCATCGAGCAAGAAAAGTTTATTATCGGTCCAATCGGTATGTGCCATAGTAGTAGAATGAGGGGCTAAGAAAGGAAAATCTAGGCTTAAATACTTGCTAAAAATTCAAACCTTTATAACTAGCTGGTAATACGCAAATATTGCCCCGAAATAGTTTTACAAATACTATTTATTAAAAAAAAGTATTGCTTATTATTGCTCCGAACCAAACCATATAGAAAGTGAAGAGAGTTAACACAGTAGTATTACTGTTATTGCTATTAGCAAGTGCTGCGCAAGCACAATTTGGCAAAGCCAGTTTTTTAGGCAACGTAGTAGTGCCGGCTAAAAAAATAGTACTGGTACAAAACGATGTAGACCCTGCATTAAGGGATGCCAGCAAGTATGCTGAGGAGGCAATGACCAAATATTGGAATGCTACCAAGGTAGAGTTTACTACCAAAAAGATGAGCGAGGTAGAAAAAACGAAAGAAAAGGAATTGTATTTCGGTGTATTTGCCATGGACGACAGAAAGTTGTTTAGGCCAGGTAAAGATTCGGAAAAATGGATGATGTACGCAGTAGGTTTCGGCGAGCGCGATAAGGACGGCAACTTGAAAGTGAACTTGGAAACTGAGTTTCTATACATACCTAAAACATACAACGAGCTAGATGTAATATGGGTAGTGCGTATATTCAACCAGTGGGTAACTGATGGCATTAAGAACAAGCTGCCTACCGATATGCGCCTATCGCCAGGCCTAGCACCGCCATTATACCGCCTAAGCGAAACCAATGCAGGTATACTTAAAACAAAAACCCTGTTAATAGACAAGGCATTGCTAAGCAAAAAAATGGACGATGCTACGATTAAAGAAATATACCCTTTCCCTTTTAAAGTAGTAAGTGAGAAGGAAATACTAGAGGCCATAAAAACGGGCGATAAAAAATACGCGGTTTTCCAATCTGTAACAAACTATGCCGATGAAACTGGTGGACTTATATCGGCTGATGTGGTGCTAGATGCAGAAACGGGAAGAATGCTATCATGGTCGAAAGTAACAGAGATAACCGTAATGGTAAAAAACACCGACCCAGGCCGTATGTTGCTTTCAAAATCATCGTTGAAAGAGATAACAAAGAACCTGGAAAAGAGAAAGTAGTAGCCTATTTATAGTTATACCAAGGAGGCGTTATAGAGGAATCTATAGCGCTTTTTTTATTTGGTTAGGGCTACTCATACTTATACCCTTCTATCCAATGCTTTATGGCATTATCATCAAGTACCTCGCCAAGCACGCGGTACTTAGAGTGGCTCAAGGGGTTGTAGCCGTTCAGCGGCTCGGCCATTACGCCTATGCTGCGGTGGTAGTAGTTGCTATGTATAAACTGTAGCTTGCCCTTGTACTTGCTTATGAAGCCCACGTGGCTATCTAGCCCTACTATATACAAGCCATCGGGTTTGTTGGCAAAATGCTTTTCAAACTCCTCGATAGTTTCGTTGGGGAAATGCTTTAGCTGCAACTGCATTTTCTTCATCATGCTCTCCGATGGCAACTGTGCCCACGCCACACGCGATATGTTGAAGCCCGCATGTTGCAGTATGGTAGTAACAAAATAGCCGCAGGCTATGGCGCCTTGCTGTGGCTTTTGCGTAGTGCCATAAAACTCCCACGGCGTGTTGTACCAGCGCGCAAAAAACGACTGATGGATAACATCTAATAAGTAAACACGCGTTGCTTTGATGATAGAATCCTTGTTAGCGCTATCGGCGCGGTTGTATTGCTTGCGTATATCTGCCTGTACCTGCTTTACCTGCGCCCGCAGCGAGTCGTAGCTGATGTGCGCATCGGGCGCTGCTGCTTGCGGCTTTGCCACATTATTGCACGCGCTGCACATTAAGCACAGGCTTATGGCTAGGGTAGAAAGTAAGGTGTGGGCATAGCTGCGCATACAATAGGGGCTTAAGTACTTAACGCAGTTATAGGATGGGATATTATGGAGATTCCATAAAACAAAAAAGCGCCACGGTTGCCCGCAGCGCTTTGTATAAATCTGTCTTAATATCTCTGTGCCTCTGTGCCCTCTGTGAGCAACAAGTTCTATCGGCTCAACATCATGCTCTTCTTCTTGTAAAGGTCGCGGAAGTAAGGGTCGTATAGATCGTTGATGAAGCGGATGGCTTCGCCGGTGCTCTTCATCTCTGGGCCTAGTTCGCGGCTTACACCCGGGAATTTATCGAAGCTGAATACAGGCTCCTTAATGGCATAACCCACCAGGCGCTTGTAGTAAGTAAAGTCCTTCAGCTTGTTTACACCCAGCATTACCTTGGTAGCGTAGTTCAAGTAAGGTATGTTGTATGCCTTGCATATAAACGGTGTAGTTCGGCTAGCGCGAGGGTTAGCTTCTATTACATATACCTTCTCGTTCTTTATGGCAAACTGTATGTTTATCAAACCGCGTATTTCAAGCGCACGTGCTATTTTCTCGGTATAGTCGCGCATCTGCATTATTACGTTCTCGCTAAGGTTGTACGGAGGCAATACCGCATTGCTATCGCCGCTGTGTATACCCGCAGGCTCTATGTGCTCCATTATACCCATTATCTCTACCTGCTCGCCATCGTATATGGCATCTACTTCTGCTTCCTCAGCACGATCCAGAAAGTGGTCGATAAGGATGTTGTTATCAGGGAAGAATTTCAAAATCTTCACTACAGCTTCTGTCAGTTCCTCATCGTTGATAACGATACGCATACGCTGGCCACCTAGCACATAACTAGGGCGCACCAACACCGGGTAACCTACCTTGTGTGCTACCTCTATAGCCTCGGCAGCGTTTTTGGCAGCACCGTAGTTAGGGTAAGGTATGTTCAGCTCCTTCAGCATATCGCTAAAGCGCTCGCGGTCTTCGGCTATATCCATACTGTCGTACGATGAACCGATGATTTTAACGCCAGTTTTGTGCAGGTTCTCAGCCAGCTTCAAGGCTGTTTGTCCGCCTAGCTGAACGATAACACCTTCCGGTTTTTCGTGCTCTATCAACTCGCGCAGGTGCTCCCAGAACACTGGCTCGAAGTATAGCTTATCTGCAATATCAGGGTCGGTTGAAACCGTTTCTGGGTTGCAGTTCATCATGATAGCTTCGTAGCCTGCTTCTTTTATGGCCAACACGCCGTGTACGCAGCAGTAGTCAAACTCGATACCCTGGCCTATACGGTTAGGGCCGCTACCCAATACTATTATCTTCTTCTTGTCAGATGACGGACTTTCGTTCGTAGCATCGAAGCTTGAGTAGTAGTAAGGCGTTTTCGCTTC
>JAFDYM010000293.1 GCA_018267435.1 Bacteroidota bacterium
CCATCTGCACACACTTATCGCGTGTTTCGGCAGCACCTAGCAGTATATCAAATACTATCGTTTCTTCTACTGCCAACGAAAACTCATAACGTATAGAAACAATAGGGTCAAGCACTGCACCTTGGGTATTGCTTAAAGCTCCTTTTTGGCGCATGGCACTCGGCGACTTTAGGGTATTCGTTCTGCCCGTAAAGTTCATGCGGTTGGTTTCGTAGCTTGTTTGTGTAGCTTGTTTGCCGTGCATCTTCATTAAGTGGAACATCAAAGGCGGCTTTTCGCCTTCGGTACGTGGCCTACGGCTGCACAATATGGCATTGCTATCGGTCAACAGCTCTGTTTCTACAAATAAATTGCTGAACGCAGGGTGCGCATTATCTGCCGATGCAGGTGCTATCACTACTTCGCTATAACTTGTTATGTCAAGATTGCGACGTTTACCGCTGCGGTTGGTTATATGCACACGGCGCATTTCTATGTCATCTTCTGGCGATACTACAATCTCCGTATGTACTTCCAAGCCATCGAATTTGTCCCTGAAATCGGCACGGCCCTGTGAAAAGGCCACTTCGAAATTGGTACCCTTGCGGGTAACGGGCTGGTGTGTGTTCGACCAAAAAGCACCACTATCGGTATCGCGTATATAGCAGAACATACCCCAGTTATCGCAGGTAGTATCTTCGCGCCAGCGCGTAAGTGCGTAGCCGCGCCATTTGCTATAGCCACCACCGGCAGCGGTTACCATTACCTTGTAATTCTCGTTGCCTAGCAATTGTATTTCTGGCACGGCAGTATCGGGTGTATGTATAATGCGTATATCGGTTTCTGAGGCTGTAACGTGTACATCGGCCACATCGCCTGTATGCGCATAGAAAGATGATGTTTTTGGTATCTTCTCTTCCAGCAATAGCAATGATGCATTCAGCGCAGGTTCGCTTTCAAAGCGCTTCTGCATACGCTGCCCTAGTAATACGTAAGCAATAGAAAGCATGCTCATGCCTTGGTGGTGCGCCATAAAAGATTCAATCAATGCAAATGGCTGATTGCGCTGCAACCTACTGGGCGTATAGTCTACCGCTTCGTAAAAACCGTACCTGCCCATAAAGCCCAGGTTAGACATATTCAACAAGTTTTGGCAGGCCTTCTCTGGCTCTACCATCAAGGCCATTACTGCGGCATAAGGTGCTATCACCAAGTCCTCACCAAGCCCACGTTTCAAGCCTAAGCCTGGCACACCGAATGCATGGTATTGATAGTTCTGCGCCGTATCTATCATGTTATATCCACTCTCCGAAATACCCCAAGGCATTTCGGTATGCTTGCCATAGTTAATTTGTCGCTGTACCGAGCTTTTTTCTGTTTGTGCCAACAGGGTATTATCGTATGTAGGCATTACCAAAGTAGGCATCAAGTATTCGAACATACTGCCGCTCCATGATAGCAGTACGGGGTTGTCATCTATGTTCAACAAGTGCCTACCTAAGCTAAACCAGCTTTCTTGCGGTATTTTACCCATAGATATGGCAACGAAAATTCCTAGGCGCGCTTCCGATGCCAGTAGGTCGTAATAACTATTGTCGTTCCTGTTGTCATCTACATTGTGCCCTATGGTAAGTAGCTGTTTGGTTTTGTTGTATAGAAAATCCCATTCTACATCTGCAAACTCAAAGCATAATTTACTAAGTGCTTCTATGCGCTCAATACGTTCCTTAATATGTTGGTTGCTTTGCTGCACAACAGTAACAGCGGTGCTATTCAATGCGGGGTCGTCTGCGCAGTCTTCTTTTATGCGGCCATTGTTCTTTTCAAGCTGCTCGTTCAGTAATATCAAGTTCGCCAAGCTTACCACACCGAACGACGCAATGCATTCCCTATGCTGCGCAACAAATGTTGCATCATTAGCCCAAGGCACATAGGTTTCAAGTTCTTGTTGCGCGCCAATTATTTGCTTCTTCAGCGCATTCTTCCAGTACTCTGCGTTGTTATGTTGCGGTAGCATTAAACTGTTGTATACATTTGAATAGCTATCGGCTATTTGCTGCACACATTGGTACATCTCCACTATATCTTTTGGATAATTATTTATTACTGTCTCCAGCTCTGTTTTAAACTTCTTTATAGTAGGGATGTTTGTTTTGCCCGCACTATCAGCTAATAGGCGCAGCGTGGTTCGCAAGCCTTGAAAAAAGCTATTGCACACCAAGGCGCGGTGCGATACATCTAACAAGCCCTGCCTAAGCGTAAGTAAGTGCCCTGCAAAGTTGCCGCTATCTACGGTTGATATGTAGCGCGGCGGTAGCGGCTGCAAAGTTTGTGTATCGTACCAGTTGTACAAATGCCCTCGGCTGCGCTCCATTTTGTTTAAGGTGCCGAAAGTATTCTCTAGGCGTTGCAGTAGTACCTCTGTGCTTATGTAACCAAAGTCGTGCGCGCTTAATGTGCTTAGCATGGCCATGCCAATATTGGTAGGCGATGTACGGTGGGCTATGGTTTCTACAGGTATTTCCTGTAGGTTATCAGGCGGCAACCAGTTCTCTTTCTC
>JAFDYM010000294.1 GCA_018267435.1 Bacteroidota bacterium
CGATTTTTACGATACCGAAAATCAGTTGACCGCACTAGGTATGGGCGAGGCATTCGTAACCGTGCTGAATGAAAAGGGCATACCTACACCATTGGCAGCTACCCTGCTACAAGCACCGCGCAGTCGTATGGATGTATTGACTGCGCAGGAAATAGATGAGATAAACAATGCATCGTTTCTAGTAAAGAAATACAATGAAGTGGTAGACCGCGACAGTGCGTTTGAGATATTGACCAATAAACTAAAAACGGCACAACAAGCACCTATACCACAGCCGCAGGCACAGCAACCTACAGCTACATCTACTAGGCAGCCTAAGCAAGAAGAGGAACAAAGCACCCTTAGCCGTGGCGCGGAAATGGTAGGCGATGCAGTAAATAGTGGTGTAGGTAAAATAATTGTACGCGAGTTAACGCGCGGCTTGTTGGGCGTATTAGGTTTTACTAGTACTGGCCGCCGCCGCAAGTAAGCATACTAAAATATAATAGCATGAAGATATCCTTCCATGGCGCAGCGGGCTGCGTAACGGGCAGCAAGCATTTACTAAGTCTTAATGACGGTACTAACATATTGCTCGACTGTGGTATGTTTCAAGGTAATGGAAAGGAAGCGGATAAGCTGAATCGGCATTTCGGTTTCTCGCCAGTAGATGTAGATTTTTTATTGCTATCGCATGCGCATATTGATCATAGCGGACTAATACCAAAACTGGTAAACGAAGGCTTTAAGGGCAAAATATATTGTACGCCTGGTACGTATGACCTTGCCAAGATATTGTTGCTAGACTCGGCACATATACACGAGTCGGATGCAAAGTATCTTAACAAACAATTTAAACGCACAGGCAAGCCGCTCATTGAGCCGCTGTATACTACCGATGATGTGTATAATGCACTTACCTTTTTTGTGCAAAAGGATATAGGGGAGGAGGTAACATTAAAGCATGGAGTGAAGTTTAAGTTTACGGGGGCTGGCCATATTATAGGTGCCGCTGCCATCAACCTTGATATAAAAGAAGGAGATAAGCAAACGCGCATAACATTTAGCGGCGATGTGGGTAGATATAATGATGAGATATTGCAAGCCCCTGAAGTATTTCCGCAGGCCGATTATGTATTGCTTGAATCTACTTATGGCGATAGGCTACATGGTCCGCATGTAGAAACCGATATGCGTCTGCTTGAAATTATTGTAGATACCTGTTTAAAACGTGGCGGCAAAGTTATCATCCCATCCTTTAGCGTGGGCCGAACGCAGGAAATAGTGTATGCTCTGAATAGGTTGGATATCATCAACAAACTGCCCAATATTTCCTTTTTTGTAGATAGCCCTTTATCGGTAGAAGCTACCGAGGTTACCAAGGAGCACAAGGAGTATTTCAATAACAGCTTGTTGGAATACATGAAGCGCGATGCTGAGCCTTTCGATTTTCCAAAGCTGAAATACATTACCGAGGCTGAAGATTCGAAAGCCTTGAACTATCACAAAGAGCCATGTGTTATTATTTCATCTTCCGGCATGGCCGATGCAGGCAGGGTAAAGCACCACATAAAGCATAACATAAGCGATAGGCGCAATACTATATTGATAGTGGGTTATTGCGAGCCACATTCGCTAGGTGGTAGGCTAATGAGCGGAGCTGAACACGTAAGCATACATGGAGAGGAGTTTGATGTGAATGCCAGGGTGGAAGTAATAAAATCGATGAGTGCGCATGGAGATTATAGCGACTTGTTGCGCTTTATGGAGTGCCAAGATGCATCGAAAGTAAAGAAGCTGTTTTTAGTGCATGGCGAAAACGAAGTGCAACAAAAGTTTGCTGAGCGCCTACGTAGGAACGGTTTTTTAAATATAGAAATACCTGATATGCACGCAGAATTTATAATTTAGTAGCATGCTTGATGAGTTATTCAGCAAACGAGTACTAGCCTATATAGGTATATTGCTCATCCCACTTAGTTTTTTGCTTGAGCTATATAGTGGCTACGGCGTATATGTGGGCTGCGGCTATACGCTGGCGGTGCTGCTCACGTTTTATCATAACACCCGCTACATTACTATTGTAGTTACTATATCCGCAATACTAATGTTGCTGTACTCGGTATTGTATTTGCACGATAGCGAGCCCTTTTACGCCGTAACTGTCAATAGCATGCTTTCGCTTACGGCTGTTACCTTATCTTCTTTCTTTATACTTTATATTAAGGGTTTACAGCGCAAGGCCGAGGAATACAATAAACAAGTTAGTTCCCTTTTTTCCCATGCTACAGAAGGTGTAATACTGACCAATGCAAAGGGAGAAATAATACTGGTAAATCCTTTTGCTGAAGATTTGTTTGGCTATGCCAAGAATGAATTGGTAGGGCGTAGAATTGAAATGTTGTTGCCGGATAACATACGTGATAAGCACGAGCACTACCGCGATAACTTCCATGCCAACCCCCACAGCCGTTCCATGGGTGCGGGGCGGGATTTGCATGGCCGCAAGCGCGATGGCAGCGTGTTTCCTGTTGAGGTTAGCCTTAGCCATTATACGGTAGGTGGTGAATCTTTTGTAATAGCCTTTATAATTGATATTACCATACGTAAGAAGGATGAGGAAGCGCTACGTAATAAAACCCGCGAGCTGGAAACCGTAACTACCGAAATGCGCCGCCTTAACAGCATGCTTGAGCAAAAGGTAGAAGACCGCACCATGATGTTACGCGAAACCTTGGCGCAGTTAGAGCGCTCGAAGGATGAGATTGCTTTTGCGCTGGAGAAGGAGAAGGAGCTGAGCGATTTGAAATCGCGCTTCGTTTCAACCGTATCGCATGAGTTCCGTACGCCATTGGCTACCATCCTTTCATCGTCGGCGCTTATTGCCAAGTACCCTACCGGCGATGATAACGAAAAGCGCCTTAGGCATACCGCCCGCATACGCGAAAGCGTAAAGCACATGAACGGTATGTTGGAAGATTTACTATCGCTAGGCAAACTTGAAGAGGGCCTAGTAGCCGTAAACACAAGCACCTTTGTGCTGGAGCCTTTTATAAGCGAGTTTGTAAGCGATATGCGCGAAATAGCCAAAGAAGGTCAGGAAATAAAGTACGAAGTACAGTGCGATGGTACTGTTACTACCGATAAGCGATTGCTGAAAAATGTGCTGATCAACCTAGTTTCCAATGCAGTTAAGTTTTCGCCCGAGCACTCGGTGGTAGAGATAAAAGCGGCTTGCGAAAACGGCACCTTGGTAGTATCGGTTAAGGATAGCGGCATTGGTATTTCCGAGGAAGATCAGCAACACCTTTTTGAGCGCTTTTTTAGGGCGCGCAATGCTTTAAATATTCAAGGAACTGGCTTAGGATTGCATATAGTATCAAAATATCTTGAATTATTGCATGGAGATATTGCACTAAGTAGTAAATTAGGAGAAGGAACCACGTTTACTATAACCATACAACAGACATAAACCAAAAGAGATGAAGAAGATTTTGTTGATAGAAGATAATAAGGCTGTAAGGGAGAATATTACCGAAATATTGGAGCTGGATAACTATGAGGTGCTAAGCGCACCTAATGGTAAAGTAGGTGTTGATTTGGCTACGAAGGACCTGCCCGACCTGATAATTTGCGATATAATGATGCCCGAGCTAGATGGCTATGGTGTGTTGCACATGCTTAGCAAAAACGCTAAAACCTCGGCTATACCATTCATATTTCTAACGGCTAAGGCCGAGCGTGCCGACTTTAGAAAGGGTATGGAAATGGGCGCCGATGACTTTATTACTAAACCTTTCGATGATATAGAGTTGCTGAACGCGGTGCAGACCCGCTTGCGCAAAAGCGACCTGCTAAAGGCGGAGTTTTCGGCTAATAAAGAAGGCGTGAACGATTTCTTTAAACAAGTAAAAGAAACTGGCCTAGTAGACCTAACACAAGGCGATAGGGAGACCCAAAGCTTTAAGAAGAAGCAAATGGTGTATACCCAAAGCCAGCGCCCAACCTGCCTTTACTTTGTGGTAAAAGGCAAGGTGAAGACCTTTAAGATGAACGACGATGGCAAGGAGTTAATAACAGGTATATATACCGAGGGCGATTTTTTAGGCTATACTGCTTTAATAGAGGAAACCGTGTACTTGGATAATGCCGAAGCCATGGAAGATTTGGAGCTGATGCTGATACCTAAAACCGACTTTGCATCGCTACTGAATACCGATGGCTATGTGGCGAAGAAGTTCATTAAGCTATTATCGAAGAACCTGTTGGATAGGGAAGAGCAATTGATAAACCTTGCTTATAGCTCATTGCGCAAGCGCGTGGCCAACGGCTTGCTATTGGTGTACGATAAATTCAAGAAAACCCCTGCCGATAAGCCGCGCCTTGAAATGAGCCGCGAAGACTTGGCGCAGGTAGTAGGCACAGCCACCGAATCATTGATACGCACCCTTAGCGACTTTAAGAGCGAGAAGTTGATAGACATACGCGAGGGTAAGATATTTATACTCGACGAGGTTAAGCTGAAGAACTTGTTGAACTAAGAGTAGATTTGAACGCGGATAACGCTGATTGAACGGATGCCATGGATTACTAAATTCGTGACATCTCTGTTTTTACTTCTTGTTATCTACCCCATCAATAGTTATTACAACATCACAATTTTCGTTTGCTGTTCTTTCCATCATTTGCAATACGTACCTAATCCCTTCTTCGGCAGGACTGGCACTTGAAAAGTAGTGTTGCAGTTTAGATTGTAACAATTGGCGCTCAGTAGCTGTTATGTAACCTACGCTGACTTCCTGGCTTACACTTTCAAAGTTTGGCTGGGCACTTAGCGAACGTCCACCTACTATGTAAGACCATAGGTAGATTAAATCTTCGTCCTTAGTATTGGCTATTAGAACAGTGCTTTCTTTATAGCGCCATTTGTTCATAGAGGGGCCAAATAGGCTGAATAAGTTTTGTTGTTCAGCGCGCATTGCATCGTCATAAGCGTACATAAACTCTACGCAGTATTCATCTATTAGCTGCGCATTCATCGCGTCTATGTTATCATGCAAAAGCAAATACTCTTTCAGTTCTTTTGTGCCAAATTCTTCTTTGTATTCTTCAAGAACTGATAGCGCATAGCTGAGATACCACTGCTTAAAGCGAGCATAATTGTTCTTTACAGTTGCAGTATAGCTGCAATCATTACACTTGTAAAAGCTAATCCTTTCTCCCATAAGCTACCACACCTTTTGCAGCTTGTAGTCTTCTACCTTAAACACGTTTACGTGGCGGTTTTCGAAGTAGTTTAGCTTGCCTGCCGCGTTGTACTGTTTCATTATGTCGAATTTATAACCTAAGCCTGTATAGCGTTGCGTGGCTATCAAGTCTAGGAAGTCCATACCGTAGAAGGAAAGGGTACGCGATAGGAAGTTAGCAACGTCATAACCAAGGTACGCATCCTTTGAAGGTTCGATATGGTATTCGTTTTTGTAAGACGCAGTAAAGGCATCTCCTTTACCCGCTGTAGTATCGGCATAGAACGGATTGGTAAGGCGGGTGTGGAAGTTATTTACATAGTCAAGCCTCATTACATCGCCACTTAGCCAAGTGGGCATGCCATATACAATTAGGTCGTACTTATCAATGTTTGGAAACATAACACGCAGGTTGCCATTGGCGAACGACTCCTCGAATGAGGTTATCATCCATATATTGCGCTTGCCTTCTTTCAGCAATTCGGCGTTGGTTACTTTCTTGCCGTTTACGGTCATGTTTTTCGAATTCAGCAAACTAACCGTGTATTTAAGTGTAGCGGTTTTGTTGTAATCCCTGAACAAAGAGTCTAACCTTTTGGCGGCATTCCATTCCGTTTCGTTCTCCGGTGCTGGGCTGTATATGATGATGTTGGCAATAGGGAAGGAGTCAACCACACTTTGGAACATATTATCTATGTGTGCATCGATGGTAGGCGCCAGCTTAATGTGGTATTGGTTTTCTGTAGTTAGGCTTTTGCTAGGGGTGAAGGGTTGCACGTTGATGATCTTGTTCGCCTTGCAGAACTCTGCTACCGATTTGGCGCTTGCATAGTTCACAGTACCGATGATAATGTCCTGCTTCTTCATTTCTGGCTTCGCCAATATCAGCTTAGTAACTGAATCGGTATTTTGATTGTCGTACAGACGCAGGTTAATGCGTATGTTGCTGGTATCTTGGTTCAGCGCTAGTAGCATGCCTTGGTAAAAGTCCATCGAGGTTAGGGCATCTTCATCAAGCTGTACGCGGTTGGCTGTAAAGTAGTCGGGCGCATGCATAAATGAATGGATGTCCGCCTTCGTTTCTTCAGTTTGAAAGGGGAGTATCAGCGCTATATTGAAACTGGCAATGCTGTCCTTTTGCCCATAGCTAAATGTGCAGGCCAGCAGCGCCAGTAGAAATGTAATGTGTTTCATACCTTC
>JAFDYM010000295.1 GCA_018267435.1 Bacteroidota bacterium
ATTAGCGGCACTAACCCTATATGTTCGGGCAATAGCACTACGCTTAGTGTTGGTAATACCTGTGTGGGCTGCACCTATACATGGAGCACAGGCACTACAGGTGCACAGATAACCGCAAGTACAGCGGGCACTTACCGTGTAACAGCTACTAATAGCTGCGGCACCATAAGCAGCGATGCTTATACGCTTACTGTTAATGCAACGCCTCAACCTGCTATCAATAACTTAAGCAACACATATTGCTTGGCTGCAAGCAACGTAACTTTAACAGGTACACCTAGTGGCGGTACATTTGGTGGCATGGTGCAAAGCGGCAATATTTTCTCGCCTAGTAATGCAGGCAATGGCACGCATAATGTTACTTATACAGTTACACAGAATGGATGCAGTGCCACTGTTACACAGCAAGTACTAGTATCATCAGCGCCTATAGTGCAAGTAACAACTTTCGATTCAACAACTTTCTGTACTGGTGGCAGTGCCACGCTTACCGCTACACAAGGCACTGCCTATAGTTGGACGAATGGTGCTACTACCCAATCGATAACCATCAATCAAAGCGGCAGCTACCACGTTACTGTTACTAACCCAGGCGGCTGCCCTAATAGCGTAATAGTGGCCAACAGCCCAGTAACTGTTACGGTTAATCCTAATCCTATTGCATCAGCCGGTGTCGATCAAAACTTGCTGCTAGTAGCAGGCAATAGCGTAACGCTGGGAGGTGCACCTACTGCTAGTGCAGGAACAGCCCCATACACTTATCAGTGGCTCCCAGTTGCCGGGTTGGACAATAGCACTAATGCCAATCCTATTGTTTCTAATATAAACAGCAACACTACCTACAGCCTATTTGTAACCGATGCCAATGGGTGTGCCGATACAGATACAGTGAACGTAACCACCACCGCTGTATGCAGCTACACCGTACAGCCTAACTATTTTGCATTTGCAGCAAGCGGCGGCATTGATTCGTTTTATGTAGATGCAGTAGGAAGCAATTGCACTTTGGATGTTAGCACTTGCCCTTGGCTAAGCATTACCTCGCCAGCATTGCCGAATACAGGCAGTGCTTGGGTGTACTTCAATACTTCTACCAATACCACTAACCAGCAGCGCACTTGCACCATAACGTTAACAGGCGGGCAAACAATAGTTGTAACGCAGCAAGGCACACCGCAGGTTAATCCTTGCAATCCACCACTTAACGCACCTACAGTAAGCCTGAACGCTTGCGATTTAGCTGCTACCAATGTACCATCACTATCATACCAATGGTACTTAAACGGCAACTTAATACCTAATGCCAATACGCGCTTCCATACAGCCGATACCACAGGCTACTACTATGTAGTAGTAGCAGATTCTAACTTCTGTACTGCTCAATCAGCCGATGTGTATGTAGCTTATCCCGCTTGCCAAGCGGTAGGCATAAATGAAGTGGTAAATGAATTTATATTTGACATATACCCTAGCCCAGCCAACGAAGCGATAACGGTTCGTATATCTGAACCCAATTCCACATTAAACCTATATGATGCAGCGGGAAGATTAGTGCAGTCTTTTCATATCAACAATGCTATTCAAAACATAAATATCAGCGAGCTGGCAAATGGAGTTTATTATGCTAGAACAAATAACCATAGCGCTATTAAAAAGTTCATTAAGCTATAAAGCTTGGGCGGCACAAAATAAGAAAGGGACGCACACTGCGTCCCTTTCTTATTTAACCATCATAGTAAATACTAGTTCGTTTTTATAAACCTGCTTCTGGCATTGCCTACACTTATTATGTAAGTGCCCGCGGTTAAGTGTTCTACATTTAAGGTAACAATGCCTGCGCCTATTTGCGGCACCTCATCCATTATTACTTTACCGCTAAGGTCGCTTATGCTTATGTGGTCTATATTTTGCCCGCCAGCAACTATATTCAATACGCTTGTTGCTGGGTTAGGATATATGCTTATCAAAGCGGCATCGGCTTCATATATACCTGAGCATATATCTACATTTACAGCATCGGTAGCTTGGGCCGAGCAATTATTGCCATCGGTATAAGTATAGGTTATTACTACGCTTCCGCTTTGTGCACTGGGGTTAAAGCTAGTACCGCTTACGCCACTGCCGCTAAACACCCCACCTGCAGGACTAGCACCTGTAAGCTGTATAATACCACCACCATTGCATACAGTATTTTCGGGTTGGTTATATGTTACTGTTGGTCGGCTGTTTACATTTACAGTAGTAGTACTAGATACGGCACTACAATTGGAGTTCGGGTCGGTAACTGTAACGTTGAAAAAACCAGAAGCCAATGCTGTAATAGACCTTGTTGTAGCACCATTGTTCCATGCATAATTTAAGCCATTTGTTGCGCTAAGCGTAACACTATCGCCTGCGCAAAATGTAGTAGGCCCACTAGCTGTAACTGTAGCACTTGGTGGTGCATTGACAGTTACTACTTTGTTATTTGAAGCCAATGAACAATTGTTGTTATCTGTTACTGTAACAGTATAGCTTCCGGGCTGTGTTACCACTATGCTTTGCGTAGTTGCCCCTGTGCTCCATACATACGAAGCGTTAGGC
>JAFDYM010000296.1 GCA_018267435.1 Bacteroidota bacterium
AAAACACGGCCAGCAATACATGGTCATCGGCTACATTGAACAATAACGATGTGGTAACAGTAACAGCAGTAGATAACATATGTACTAGCCAACCTGTAAGCGTAAGTATGGAAGTAAATACCATACCTACCGTTACACTTAGCAGCGACGATGCCGATAATAACGTTTGCCAAGGCGATTTAGTAACCTTTACTGCTACACCAGCGGGTTATACATCGTACCAATTCTTTGATGGTTCAAACTCGGTGCAAAATACGGCAAGCAATACCTACGCAGTTAATACCCTTGCACCTGGCAATAGCATAACTGTAGTAGCAGATAACAACGGCTGCCTTAGCGCACCTAGCAACGCTATAGCAACCACCGTTACACTAGCCCCAGTAGTAAACGCAGGTGCAGACCAAGGCGTGTGCGATGGCACCACGGCCATACAAACCCTAAGCGGCTATAGCCCCGCAGGCGGCACATGGAGCGGCCCAGGCATAGTAGCCGGCACCGATCAATTCGACCCTGCTGTGGCAGGCGTAGGCGCACACTCGCTGGTATATGCATATGCCGACCCACTGGTAGGCTGCCCAGGTAGAGACAGTATTGTATTTTCAGTTTACGCATTGCCAACTAGCAATACACCCGCCAATGTAGATATGTGCGAAGGAGCATCGGCGCAGCTAAGCGCTAGCGGCGGCGTAGCTTATGTATGGACACCAGCAAGCAACATTAGCAATGCCAACATAGCCAACCCTACCGCTACACCTGCCAGTACAACTGCTTATAGTGTAGATGTAACCGATGCAAATGGTTGTGTAAATACATTTACCGAAACGGTAACCGTAAACCCTAACCCTGTAGCAGCATTTAGCATACAAAGCGGCTGCGAAGGTATAGCTACCGTGTTTACTAATACTACCACACCAAATGGTGCCACCTACCTATGGAACTTTGGCGATGGTAATACTAGCACCAGTGCCAACCCAACACACTTATACGCTGGCAATGGCACCTACAACGTTAGCCTTACAACTACCCTAGGTACCTGTGTAGATACGCAAACCGATGCGGCAGTAATACAAGCAGCAGCCGAGGCACAGTTTACAGCTAGCCCTACTGAAGGCTATAACGACCCTACATCGCCTATTACTTTTAATAACAGTACACAAAATGCTACTACTTATTTCTGGGATTTTGGCGATAGCACATCATCATCGCTTGAATCGCCGCAACACGTGTACCAGCAGCCTGGCGTATACACCGTTACCTTAGTAGCAGGCAATGCATTCGGCTGTGGTGATACGCTTACACGTACCGACTACGTGCGTATATACTACATACCAAAAGTATTTGTACCAAATGCATTTAGCCCTGGCGATGGCAACGGCAACAACGACATTCTATACATATATGCCAACGGTACGCGCCTAATTGATTGGAAGATATTCAACCGGATAGGAGAGAAGGTGTTCGAAAGCAACAACTACCTTGAAGGATGGGATGGACGCTACAAAGGCACCATAGTACCCGGTGTGTATGTATACACATTGAAAGTAGTGTTTGATGATGGTACTACCCGCGATCTGAAAGGAACCATTACTTTGATTAAGTAAGCACTTAGTCTTTTTACCTTTTAAATATTTTAGCCCAAATGAAGCAAACAAACAACTACCGTTTCTTCACTTGGGCTAAAAATTTGGACTGTACCGCAGCCTGCTACTATCAACCCGAAACAGAAGAGGAGATAATAGAGCTAGTAAAAAAGAATGAAAGCATTAGGGTAGTAGGTACGGGGCACTCATGGTCTGGTATCTGCATAAATACTACTGCACTAGTTAACTTAGACCACTATAACAAAGTGTTGCAGCTTAATAAAGAAAAGCAGCAAGTAACAGTACAGCCGGGCATTAAGCTATGGCAACTGAACGATTACTTAGCAAAGGAAGGCTTTGCGCTTGCCAACCTCGGCTCGATAGATGAACAATCGTTGGCAGGGGTTATAAGCACTGCTACGCATGGCAGCGGCATACAGTTTCAGGTATTGGCTTCGCAGGTAGAAGAACTAAGTATAATAAAACCCAATGGGGACAAATGGCTACTGCACCGCGAGCGCGATAAGGATGTATTTAACCTAGCTATAGTAGGCTTGGGCTGCTTAGGCATAATAAGCGAAGTAACCCTAAACATTGTACCCGCATACCAACTACACGACCAAACCACCGTTGAGAAATTTGATGAGGTAATAGACAAGCTTGATGAGTATGTAAATGGCACCGACCACTTTAAGCTATGGTGGTTTCCGCATATAGATGAAGTAGTGGTGTATAGATATACACGTACCAATGCCCCCCGAAACGATTGGCGCATACGCCAATGGCTGATGGATGAATTCCTATCGGTAAATGTATATAGGCTATTGCTTGCTATTGGTAATATTAATCGCAACTGGCGCAAGGTTATAAACAGGCTATTGGTACAGAAATTTATGCAGCCGCTTGATAGGATAGAACAATCACATAAAGTATTTGTAGTACCTAAGCCACCGCTACACCGCGAAACCGAATGGGGATTCGACATAGCCGTATCAAAACAGCTACTGCGCGAGTACAAGCAGATGATTAATGCATCTAGCCACCGTATTAACTTTATACAAGAAATAAGGTTTAGCAAAGCCGATAGTTTTGCGCTAAGCCCATGCTATGAGCGCAATACCATATGGCTTGGTGCTTACAATGCCGATAACCATGGCTGGAACGAATTGCTAAACGACTTTGAAGTGCTTGCAAAAGAATACAATGGCAGACCACACTGGGGTAAGGAATTCAATATAGATAAAACCTATCTAAAAGCTCAATACCCCATGCTAACCAGTTTTAATAACTTGCGCCAGCAAGTGGACCCTACGGGTAAATTTGCAAACCATTACATCAACCAAATTTTTAGTTAATATACTTTATGAAAATCCCTTTGCCACTGCGCTACGCTTTATTCATATCCTTGTGCATGTTGCTATGGTTGGCCTTCGAGGCTTTAGTAGGCTTGCACGATAAATACATAGCCTACCATCCCTATCTCAGCATGCTATCGGTATTTATACCCGTGGTATTCGGCTACTTGGCAGTAAAGGACAAACGCAGTCAGCTAGATGGCACTATTACTTTTAAGCAAGCCTTGCTTACCGGTGTAGCAGTCGTAGTTATTACCGCAGTGCTGGCAGTACCGGTGCAACTGGTGTTCCATTACTGGATCAATCCTTATTTTTTTGAAGACATGATAGAATATGCGGTTAATAATGGTAAAAGTTCGCCCGAACAAGCAGCCATGTACTTCAATATTACGTCATACATTATACAAAGCGTATTGGGCACCTTAGTGTTTGGCAACATTATAGCCTTGGTAGTAGCTTTGCTTATGCGAACCAAAAAGTAAAACCATGAAACTGCTTTTATCATTTTGTATATGCTTGCTGGCATACTCGGCTAGCTATGCACAAGGCAATAAAGAAGATAACCTAAAGCCATACTATATGGTGCTGCTTAAAAAGGGACCTAACCGTAGCCAAGATTCGGTAACAGCTGCACGTATACAAAAGGAGCACCTTGAAAACATCAACCGCATGGCCGAGTCGGGCAAGTTGAACATTGCTGGTCCATTTTTAGATGAAGGGGAACTGCGAGGGGTGTTTGTATTTGATAGTAATAGCGAAGAAGAAGTACGCCGCATGGTAGAAGCCGACCCTGCTGTACGCTCGGGTAGATTAACCTACGAAATACACCCTTGGATGACACAAAAGGGTACCTGCTTTAGGTAGCCCTTAGTAATTCTTTATCTGGTTATACTTCAATTTCAGCGATTCGCTATCAGGCAGGTTTTTAATGCCACGCAGTAGCCAGGTTTTCGACTCCTTATATTTTCCGCGCTTATAGTAGGCGCCGCTTACATCGTTGTATACACCCTCTAGCACATACTGTTCCTGCTTGTTGTTGGCACCGTTTGCCTTGTACTCGGCTTCCATTTTGTTTACCATCGCTTCTACAGTTGCATAGTCGTCGCGCTGTATAGCCCCTTCAATTTTCATTGACACAATAAAGCTATGTAGTGCTTTAGCCTTAGGGCTATCGCTATAGGCACCTAGGCGCTCTATAATAGTACTTATCGAATCCATATACTGCATCAGCTTGGCTTCATCATCTTCATCTTCCATTTCTGGGCTTATAAAATTATCTATACCACTGTAGCTGGTAAACGACTTTATCACATCATCTACTGCTGCCTTATAGCGTATGTTCTTAGGCTCCAGCTTTATCAAGTTCTCTAGGTCAAGCAATGCGCCTATATAGTCTTTTTTAATGTAGTGATGCGATAGGGCAGTAGCAGAATATATCTGTTGCAAACTATTCTGCGTGGCACTATCGGGCTTAAGCGCCAATAAAGTATTCAAATAGGCCGTAAGCTTAGGCAGGTCATCGCTCTTCTCGCTATAGTAGGTTGCTATCTTCAAAAATATTTCTTGCTTTAGGTCAAGTGCTTTATTGTTGTTTAATAGCATAAACAACTTAAAATTCTCGGCATAGCTATTATCTACCACGCTAGCATCATAAAAAATAGAGAACAGGTTGGAATTTATAAGTGCTGTTGTTTTTATATCGGGATATAAAAAGTGCGACTTCTTAAAACTCTCTATTGCCTTTTCATGCTCCTGTGCGTCGCCATGGGTTATACCTTGGTTGTAGTATTGCAGTGCTATTGCTTGTTGTAGCTTTATATCCTTCTCCTCGTTAAAGTATTGGTCTATTAACTGTTGCTCAGTTTTAGCGGCACGTTCTTCCTTGCTTATCAGTTTACCCTCTACCATTAGCTTTACTATGGCTTTTTTGCCTTCATCGCTTATGGTGTAAAAGCCTTTTGTCGGGTCGGTACTTTCTATATATATACGCTCTTTATCGGGTGCTGCTATCAAAAACACGTGTTCGGGCGTTTCCTTTATAGTATAGCTTATACCCAGCTTATCAAGCACCAAGGCATATAATATAGTAGCTGTTACACAGTTGTAAGTACCATCTTTAAATATGCGATGAAAGGGTACCACCAATTCGTACTTTCTTAATAAGTTTTCATGAACTGCATCGTATAATACTTTAATGTTTTTGTCCAAGCCCTTCTTAGGGTTCATTTTGCTCTTTATCTCGGCAACTACCTCCTCTAGTTTGGCGGTGGCTGCTTCGCGTGTAGCAGCATCGGTATTGCTATCTATGGCCAATGCCAGCTGTAGGTAATCTACACCCTTTGTATCTACCGTTTCAAACTGCAGCTTTTCATAATCAGTGGCAAAGTATAAATTACTTAAGCTAAGCTTTAAGGTATCGACAGCTGCCATGGTATTCACACCAATGCTACAGCAAAGTAATAATAAGGCGTACTTAATAGTATAGGTTTTCATAAGGGTGGCAATATTACATATTATTAATGTTACCTACATTATAAACATCCTGTTTAATGCTTCACATTTTAACAATAACTTGTTTCTGCCGCTATTTTTCATATTTTGCTTTATAATCCGACTATTAACAAAATGAAGAAGCGACACTACTACTATATAGAAGGCAAGGACCCCGCCGACCCTTCGCAACTGAAATACATACGCCGCGACATAGAATGCGACGACACCTTTGAAGATGAATTGGTAATGCTATGTTTCCCTATGGAGCTGATGAAAGAAATTTCATCGGTACTGGGCCATTTTGGCCTTAGGGACGATGCGGACTTCTTTTACAGCGAGTGCCGCGAGGTGGTGAGCGTGCCCGAAAAGCACGTAAACGAGCAAGGTAAAGGTGGTCTTACCTTTCAAAGTTACTTCCACAAGTTTCCCGATTCGGTTGCGCATTTCTTCGACGATGCCAGCATAGTAGTAGTACTGCACCCGCTTAAAACCGAGGGCAAGGTACTGCGCGACTATAACATGATTGGCTATATACACGCCAACCATATCAACTTTAAAGATGCTGCTGGCCAACGGCTACAAGGCTATAGCTACAATGTATTGCGCATGAGCGAGGCTACAGTAGGCGGCGAGGCCATTTACCGCCGCAAGCGCATCTTTACTACAGTGTTCAGTATATTGTTAGATATGGTTATCATCAACGATATACACTTTGTGTATGCCACCATGGGGCGCGAAAACCAGGCCATAATGGATGCGCTGAAGATGAACACACAGCGTACGGGCAAAATGTTCGAAACATTCCCTATGCGCAACAACACGCACATCAACCTAGTAATAGGCAGCAGCAGCGCAGCTAGCAAAATGGTAGATATAAGTAACAATACCGAAATGCTACGCGAGTATTACAAACATATAGTGGCTAAGAAGGAGAACTATGTATTTAACCAAATGCATAGCGAAGAGAACTTCCTAAACATGCTTAAGCGGATACTGGGTTCATCGCCTACTAGCCGTGTGCTGATGATGCCCGATAAGAACGGTAACTTCGATGCAGCGGGTTTCTTTGTAAACTGGGCCGATTACCTGCACCTAAAGCTTCAAAATCCGAAAGGCTTGTTCAAGGTAATAGATAGCATGGGCATAACCGATAAAATACTTTATCCTACTTTGTTTGTGGGTAGCAAAGACGGCGTGAAGCAGTTGATAAAAGGCGGCGCATACAAGTTCCGTAAAGAACACGGCAACCAAGTAACCATATTGAACGCCTACCAAGGCGATGAGTACTTCGATATAAAGAAGAGCATCATTCAAGATCCATTTGTGTACTTTGTTATATACGACAGGCCTGAGCAGTACGCCGCCATGAAGGAGTATAGTAAGAACACAGCGGGAGACATACGTATATTTATTGACACGCCAATGCTGTAGGCACGGCACGTTTACACCTAATAAACATGCGTTTACACCCTATAACGCCACGTATGCGAAAACTTGTAGAATACAGGCGACAGGTTGTATATATTTGTACCACAACCTTGAACCTATGAAATAAAAGCCGCGAATTGAACCTCGCGGCTTTTTTATTGCTATGTATCAAGGTTTATTTGGCGCGGTGATGTAGCACCTAGCCCTTACTGCTTCGCGCAGCGCGCGTACAGCCTGTTTGCATTCTAATCAGAAAGATTAATACCCACCAAAATACTTCCTAATGCCCCACTCGGCGGTGATAAGCGCTACCAGCAAGAAGAAGATCCATTTCAAGTTAATGGCACTCTCGGTAAGGAAGGTATCGTAAAGGATTGGCTTTAATTGGTTCTTGGCATCTATCTCATCGGCTATCTTCTCTGCATCGGCAAGGTAGTGCATAGTACCATTGTGCTGGCTAGCCAATTGGTATAGCACCTTATGGTCGGCACGGGTGCGCATTTCTTCTAACTGCAGCGGGCTAACCGAAAATTTGCCACTAGCCGTTAACTTGTTGTTGCCAAGGGTAGTAGTAGCAGTGTAGCTATAGCCACCAGTTGGCAGAAAGCCCGCATTCAAGCTATAGGCATTCTCTGTTTTGTTGAATTTGAACTCGTAGCTCTTGCCATCTTCGCCGTTTATCTTTAGGTCCACATCAGGCGTGTTCACCAACTCGTAGTTGGCATTGTACAACTGCGCATCGAAGGTTACAGCCTCATTATCTTGAAATATCGTTTTGGCCACATTTACACGGAACGGACGCTTATCGCTCTTTACCGATAGGTACTGTATGGTTTTACCTATCAACTCATTGGTAGCATCTTGGTTCTTGTTCATTAGGTAATCGTACAGCCTCCAGCGCCAGATACCCTCGCCGCATATTACGCCTAGCTTCACGTCGCTGTTCTCGTTCAGCAGCCATAATGGAAAGTCCGTTTCCACATTATTTATCTTCTGCCTAAGCAATAGCTTCGATGATGGATTGGCTTGATAGTCGGCAAAGAAGTTGTTCAGCGGCGGCAGCTTTGGCAATATCTGCATGGTTTTATCGCTCAAGGTAAACAGCGAAAAATCCTTATTTACCAATGCCGTTACATCGTTAAACTTCTCGGCACCGCCTTTAATTATAACGGCGTTCTGCGCCCTTACAAAGTCGGGCAACATAGTTTGCGAGCCTACTACAAACAGCAGCGACTTCTTCAAGTCGCGCGCATCTTTCAATATGTTCTGCACCTTCTGTCTGCCGCTTGGCAACTGGTGTAGTATTACCAGGTTGTAGTCGTTCAGCTTCTTGGCAAAGGTCTCGGCATACTCTACATCTAGCTGGTAGTTCTTATTGTGCTCTATCGCTGCCTTCAGCGCTGCTATATCGGGGTGTGGGCTATTAGCCACCAACAATATCTTCTGCCTGCCATCTAGCACCTCTACAAATATGTCGCGCACATTGTTCTTGTAGGTCAGTTCGCCTTCAATATTGGTTAAGGCTATGCGGTAGTGCGCTATACCTGTTTTGTAAGCAGGTATTACAAAATCGTAGCTTTGAAAGAAGTTCTGCGTAGCGTAACCGATTTCCTTAGTTTGCAAAAGCTTGTTGCTGCCCTCGCTCACCTCGTACACACTAAGCTTGGTGTTCTTACCACTTAGGTTAGTAGCCTCTACATCTATGCGCAAGCCAAACTGGTCATTCAAGTAAGCTATCTTGTTATAGAAGGCGTTGCTCAGCTTTTGGTCCTTCTGTATAGTAGTATCGCCTACAGCAACAGTGTATATGCTGTATGTAGATTTCGACGCTGCATATACGGGATTAATACCCTTGTTGTATATACCATCGCTGGCTAGTATTACGGCACCAAGGTTGCGGTTGTAGTATATATCGTTCAGTTCATCTATAGCACCGCTCAGGTCGGTACTTTTATCGTTAAAATCCTGCTTGCTGTCTTGCCTCAAGCCATCGCCACTGGTATAGTTTACCACCTCATACTTGTCGCCAAGCTTATCTGCAAGGGCTTTCAGTTTCTCTTTATATGCGGTGCTATCTTTACCTAAGCCATTGCGCACGCTCTCGCTGTTATCGCTTACTATGGCTACTATGGGTTTAAATGTTTGCGTATTGCGCGTGCGTATAAACGGCGATAGCAACAGTATAGCCAACACCGATACCGCCACAAAGCGGAAGGCAGCCATACCATACATCCAATACTTGCTACCGGATGCCTTCTCGTCGAAACGCGTATCGCGGTAGTAAAGCACAGACGCATAAGCTGCACCCAGTGCTAGGCACAATATGATAAACCAACCTGAGTATTGAAATGAAAGTCCGCTTTCCAAAATCTACATTTAAAATACATGAATGCCTTGCGGCAATTTTTATTGTGCTTAGCGGTTCATACCGCCACACACGCTTAGCACCTGCCCCGATACATAAGTAGATAAACCACTAGCCAGGAACAAGGCCGCATCGGCTATCTCTTCGGGCTTGCCCATGCGCTTCATAGGTATGTTGCTCAATATGCTTTTGTGCGTGTCTTCGTTCAGTACAGCAGTCATATCCGTTTCTATAAAGCCCGGTGCTATGGCATTGCATCTTATACTGCGCGAACCAAACTCATCGGCTATACTTTTGGTAAAGCCTATGATACCCGCCTTACTGGCAGCATAATTGGCCTGCCCTGCCTGCCCTTTTTCGCCTACTATCGAAGTTAGGTTAATGATAGAGCCGCTTTTATTCTTTAACATTATTTTCGATACGTGCTTGGTAAGGTTGAACACCGATTTAAGGTTGGCGTCTATTACCTCCGTCCATTGGTCTTCGCTCATGCGCAGTATCAGGTTATCGCGCGTTATGCCCGCGTTATTTACCAATATATCTATCGTACCAAACTCCTTCACCACATCATCTATCAATTGCTCGCCTTGGGCATATACTCCCGCATCGCTTTTATAGGCCTTTGCTTTTACGCCTAGGGCCAGTAGTTCGCTTTCTACTAACTTAGCTTTCTCTTCGCTGTTTAGGTAGGTAAAAGCCACATTGGCACCCTGCTCGGCAAACTTCTTAACTATGGCATAGCCTATACCGCGCGTACCGCCCGTAACCAATGCCGTTTTATTTTGTAGCAACATATCTGTCAGTTTCTGTTCAGTTATAATATGGGGCAACTGATATGCACAAAGAAATAAAGTTTTTCCGACTATGCACGTACCTCGGCTGTCTGTTTACACTGGGGCGGTAGCTACTTTTTGTACGCTGACGGCAAAGCCGTTCGCTGATTATTTATGATTATGTAGGATTAATATACCTACATCTCAACTTCTTCAAATCCTGTACATCATAATAATCTGCGTTATCTGCTGACAAAAAAATGTGTTTGGTTCTTCTTTCACATCTCCTAACAAATTTCTTAGCCCGCCCTTTAAACCTACGCATGGCACTGCCGTCAATAGTTGCATAAGCGAAACTATATTTCGATAACCAATAAAAACTAATAGCCATGAAAAAGATAATAATTGCAGTAGCACTGATGGTAGGCATATTAAGTGTAAGCGAAGTAAACGCACAGGGCAACCATGGATACGATAAACACCAAGATAGGCAGGGCTACCACGGCTACCACCAGCGCGGGCCAGTAGGGCATGAGCAAGTAAAACAACACCAACGTATAAAACACGGCAAGCAAACAGGCCAGCTAAATAGGGCAGAAGCCCATAGGCTACAAGCACAGCAAAGGCATATACAGGACCTTAAGCAACTAGCTAAAGCCGATGGCCGTGTAACGCGCAAAGAGCGTATATACATAGAACAACAACAAGCACGCGCCAGCACCAACATATACAGGCATAAACACAACTGCCGCTAAACCTTTTTAAATGTGTACGGGTTAATTGGTAATGCCCTTCTGCCACAAGCGGAAGGGCTTTTACTTTTATGTTTGGCATAAATATTTAGTCAAGGTATTTACATAAGCGCAATAGTGCATTAACTTTACAAAATCAAAACCTTACAGTATGAAACTGATAAAAGCAATATCGATAGGTTTGTGCCTTACGGCATTTACCATGGCAGCCCATGCCCAACAGCGTACTACACAAAAAGAGCAGGGAGCCACACCAGCCACTGCCACTTCCGATTTGAAGAAAAGCGAAGTAGAAAAGAAAGATAAAAGCACCGGTACCCTTACACTAGCCGAACGCAATGCCGCTGCGCGTAGACATAAAACTACAAAAGCCAACGGCGCATCGCCATCGTTGAACGATTCGCGAACGCAGCCTACCCGCAGCTCGCAACCTGCTGACGATAAGCGCCAAAGCACAGGCATGCGCGAAGGCAGCGGCACCAGCAAGAATGAAGATGGCAGCCCTCGCCGCCAAGCTACTACCAACCAGTAATTAGTTACTTTACCATACATAGCTTAGCCCCGCCTAGCGGGGCTTTTTTATTAGCTTTAGCGTGTAAGTTTTTGCTAAAATTAGTACCGGCTTAGGTTTTAAAATGCGTAGGGATTATGTAATCTTGTTGTATCATTAAATTAACACAATCCTAAATGGCTACTAAAAAGAAGGCTGCAGCGCCTGCCAAAAAGAAAACCAGTATTTTAACCCAGGCCGATAAAGACTTTTTCCAGGCTTATATCAATAACCCTTCGCCTACGGGTTTCGAAGCGGCTGGCCAAAAACTGTGGCTAGAATATATCCGCCCATCAATAGACACCTACCAAGTAGATAACTACGGCACCGTATACGGCGTTATAAACCCCGATGCACCTTTTAAGGTAGTAATAGAGGCACACGCCGATGAAATATCGTGGTTTGTAAGCTACATAACCGAAAGCGGTATGATATACGTAAAGCGCAACGGCGGTAGCGACCACCAAATAGCACCTAGCAAGCGCGTTTTTATACACACCCGCGATGGCAAGCAAATACCTGCCGTATTCGGTTGGCCGGCTATACATACCCGTGCTGCAGGCAAGGAGCAAGCCCCTGCCATGACCAATATATTCCTTGACTGTGGTGCTACTACCAAAAAGGAAGTAGAGGATATGGGCATACACCCTGGTTGCGTTATTACTTACCAAGATGAATTCTTTGTATTGAACGACCGCTACTTTGGTGGACGTGCATTGGATAACCGCGTGGGTGGCTTTATGATAGCCAAAGTGGCTCACTTGCTGAAGCAGAACAAAAAGAAACTGCCATTCGGTTTGTATATAGTTAACTCGGTGCAAGAGGAAGTAGGCCTACGTGGTGCCGAAATGATAGCCCATACCATAAGCCCTAACTGCGCCATAGTAACCGATGTATGCCACGATACTACCACGCCTATGATAGACAAGGTAGTAGAAGGCGACTATAAGGCAGGCAGCGGCCCGGTACTTACCATAGGCCCTGCGGTACACAATAAGCTATTGGACTTTGTGCTTGATACTGCCAAGAAGAGCAAGATACCGTACCAGATAGATGCCGCTAGCCGCGCTACGGGTACCGATACCGATGCCTTTGCATATACCAAGGGCGGTATACCATCGGTGCTTATATCGTTGCCATTGCGCTATATGCATACTACGGTAGAAATGGTAGCTATAGAAGACGTAGAAAACGTAATAAAACTGATATACGAATCATTGAACGGCCTTACGCCCAAGTTCAACTTCAAGTATCTTTAGTATAAACTAAAATATTAATTTAGCACAGCGCAGAACTACAAGGTTCTGCGCTGTTGTTTTGTATGGTAAGCCTAAAAATAATTGCGACACAAGAACTCCCCAACCTATCTAAGCTAAAGGGTATAGCTATGGGAGTATTGCTTATGTGCGCATTGCTGTTTACTGGAAAAAAACATAACTCTATTCTAGAAAAAATAAATGATGAGCTACTATACATTGCAGTGGCAATAATAGCCGTAGCATGTTTAATTACTATACTTGTTTGTTTCGTTATCGAACAAACGAAGCAACAGATGCAAGTAGGCACAGCCATATTCAACGAAATTGCTGTGCAACAAGCATCTCCCAAAGGCGGCTTATATTGCCCTTACAAAGACGTAAGTAAAATATGCATAAGGCGAGATTACTCTATAAGCTCTAGCTCATTATTCTTGATAGAACTATATAGTAACGATAATCCTAACTATTGCTTCGACGATTTCATTTGCGAGGCGTCATCGTTGGGTACGGTTCGCTACCTAGCCGACTACCTACGCCAGCAAGGTGTAAACTGCGAACTGTCGGATATATAAACACATTAAATATTTTTTTGGCGCGGTACTATAGGCGCATAGCTCTTACGGTTAGTTGCCAAGCGCGTACATACTGCTTGCTATTTACTCTATCAGTATTTTTCTATTGCTGTGCGCTGTGCCCTCTTTATTGTTTATGCGGCATACATACATACCTTTCGCTAAGCCGTTGGTAGGTATAGTATTATTTCCCTGTACTAGGCTTTGTACTAGCACTACTTTACCTTCTACACTCAATAGTTGTAGCTTGACATCTTTACTGTTAGGTAGGTCTATGTGTAACACATCACGCACAGGATTAGGATAGACTTCCGCTTCTGTTAAAGCAGTTTCGTTTATGCCTACCATGTTTATATTGCCTACAGAGCCCGTCATGCTACATGCACTGGCATCTGTTACAGTTACACGGTATCCTCCATCGGGTACATTATACAAAGTATCAGTGCTAGCCCCAGTGCTCCACGTGTAGTTATAGGGGGCGGTGCCGCCGCTAGCCCATGCAAATACGGTATTATTTCCCAACCCTCCCGAATCTATCATACCTATGCCTATACCATAGCTTTCACATCCCGGTGCACTTACGCGGCTACAGTCGCTGCCTGTGCAGCCATTGGCATCGGTTACGGTTACACAGTAGCGACCGGTGCCTAAATTAGTTCTGGTTTGGCTTGTTTCGCCCGTATACCATTGGTATGTGTATGGCGCAGTACCACCTGTAACTATAGCGCTCACACTGCCATCTTGCGCTTGAGGGGCACTGGCATGTGTGCTATCTACTATTACAGATAAGGAGCAGCCATTACCTTCGGCAAATACCGCTACTGTACATAGTGTAAATTGTAATACTGTAAGTAAACGTTTAAAGTGGTTCATAAGCTAATGTTTTTCGGTTCATGTACAAGTTACTGCATTGCCCATAGGTATAAAACACTAATTAATAATTTTACCATTCCATGACACTCCCCCGCTCAAAAGTCCACTCGGGGGTATACAGCTTTTCGCTTACTTCATCCACCTTGTACCAAGGGCTATATTCAGGGTGAGCAGGGTTGTGCAGTATCTGTATGTTCTGCGCGGGCATATAGCTTTGCGCCAGCATAAAAGCCTTCTCGCCCTTGCTGTTTACTGCCACATCCATCACTATCACCGCATGGCCGGGGAAGCCCCCTTTTATAAATACATCTCCTGCCTTTATGTTGTTTAGGTCAGCCACAGGTTTCAGTTCATTGCTCAGCGACTGTGTACCACAGTAATTGAACACCATATCCATATACTTGCGAAATGTGGCATAGCTTGTATCTACATTCGCAGTTTTGCTCCAGCTTACATTGTTGCCGCTTATGTTTACCCTATAGCCCTCGCGCCATTTGCCATAGTTGCACTTAAAGCCATTGGTAAAGTTGAAACTTATGTCATTATACTTTACCACGCTATACAAGTACTCCGCGCGTAGGCGCATTACCGCATCGGCGCACTGCTGCAAGTCCTTCTTGCCTACATCTATATCCATCACGGCGTAGTGCGCGCTTTGGTTGCCTTTGGCATCGCCATTGTACAACATTACATCTGGCTTGCCAGGCTTTAGCGGTACATTCCGCAGCCAATCGGCAAAGCTATGCTTAGCCACATTTTGGCGAGTGTAGCCCTTGGGCGCAGCTATACGGTTTTGCATTCTATGCTCGCTAGCATAGCTGCCTTTCCAAGCGTATATGTTATGTGTAGAAGAATCGGCGCTAGCTTCATTTGTGTTTTGCTGCACAGGGCTGCTACTGCACGAAAACAGCAGCAGCAATACTAAGTAGGGTAATTTATAGGTCATACTATCTAACGCCGTACGGAATAGTTTAGTATAGCGTAAATTACTGTTATGATTTAGGGATTATGTATCGATAGCTATTACTTTAGGTAGCAGAGGTCCATACCCCGCATGGGGGGCGGCACCCCCCATGCGGGAAACCCGATTTGCATTTGCCCTGTTCCGTGTTGTATCTTTGCATCGTAAAGGCCGATTTTAGGATTAGCGTTCTTCTATCGGTTGGCTCCGTTCCTGTTCATAGCTAGAACAGCCACGGGAGGTGCAGCAGGGCAAACCAGACAAGCTTGCCATGCTGCAATGGCGAAACTCAAAATATCGCTACCACACAGTTCCGTTCAAGTAT
>JAFDYM010000297.1 GCA_018267435.1 Bacteroidota bacterium
GGCATTTCAACGGTAAAGGTTTTATCAGGGAAAGTAAACTTCTGCCACTCTGCCTTCTGCTCCTTTTTAATGTTTACCGACTTAATGAATTTCTCACCGAACTTATCTACTACTTTCTCATCGGGTGCCGATACTTTTAGTATCAATACTTCTTCTGGCAATTGTACTAAACGTATCAATAGTACATGCCCCTTGCGCGAACGTGTTTTAAGATCTACAGCTTTGTAGCCATCTACAGTGGTTTCCTTCTGCTCAAGTATTTTGCCAGGTACGTTATCATATAGTAAGCTATCTATGGTTTTCCATACTTGCTGCTTGCTTTCGCCTAGTACGTTTGCGTATGTTTTAATGCGGCTAACGGTGTAGTGCGTACTGTTGGTTAGGTCGGCAGCTACTTCAAGTTTATTAGCTCCAGTCGAGTATAGCTCAACTGGCTTTACGGGTGTTTCTACCGATACTATACTATCGCTACTATACCAGCGTGTAAATGTACGGTCAACAAATGTTTCTTCTAGCTTCTTTTTCTTTACCGCATCGCGTTCGCCTACGCTTATTGGGCGCACCTTGTAGCCCATTTTGCGCAATAGGTTTATTACACCCATTTGCCCAGCCAAGTGCGCAGCACCCACGCCAGTAAATAGCGACTTGGTTTTCATAATCGAGTCCATACGTACAGCAAAGCGTTCGTTGCGCTCGTTTATTAAGTACTTTATGGTGTTCTTGGTACTTATCTTATTGTATATAGAATCAAGTAGGTCGAGGTCGCCATTGCGGTAAGCTACGTCTAACTGACTAGTTAGCTCGTAGTTCTTGCTCATCTTTTTGTAATAGTTCTTGGTATCTTCTTCATCATCTGGCATCGTAGATTTTTGTAGCGATACCATCGATTCTTCAAATGTTTCTAAGCCAGTAGCCTGCTTACCTAGTTTGGTACCTGTTTGATATATATACATATCCAACCAGCTATCTTCTTCCAGGTCGCCATTATTACCCTGGTAGCGGTACATAATATCATTTACTATCTCAGGGTCTTCGCTTAATGCACTAGCAATATAGGTAAGCCTATCGCGCCCTATTTGGTAAGGCTTTTTTTGCATATTGAACAAGTCGCGCTTGCTTAGGCCAGTGGTCATGGCACTACGCAATGAGGTATTGATAAGATCTGATTCTATCAGGTCATCTATCCAGGTTTCTGGGTTCATTTCCAAGGCAACCATATCTACGGAGTCGATGGCATTGAACCATGGTTCGCCAAGGTGGAAAACCATTTTCTTGCTTACGTGCATGGTGCCAAACAGATAAGATGGCTTTTGTAGCCCATTACCGCTTATTTCCCAAAACAAGCTTTGGTATTCTCCTTTCTTTTGGGCATTAGTGTTAGTGGCTAGTAGTAGGGTAGCACACAGCCATAACAGCCATTTTCTTTTCATAGGGTGTTTTTTTTGCAATGATAGTACAAATAAACACTAGCTATGATAGGAATAGTGTATTAACAAAATATAATAAGCATACGGGCAGAAATCTACCTTAGCGAGGTAATATTCTTGCCTGTTAGTTCGTTATACTTAGCTAGGTACTGGTTCGACTTTTGCATGTCGCCCTTGTTCATATAGCTCAACGCTAGGTTTATATATGCTGGCGGATACTTAGGGTTTACCGCAAGTATTTTTTCTGTAATAGCTATCGACTCATCTATCCTGCCGCTTAGGCCATAAGCCACACCTAGGTCCTCCATATACATTTCTACTTTAGGGTCCATGTTATGCGCCTTGGTTAGGTATTCAATAGCTTTAGGAAAATTATTAGCTGACCTGCCGTATGCCATACCTAAATTATAATAGTCGTACGAGCCTATAGGCCTTATTTCCTCGCCGCGCTTTAACCAATATAGCGATGAGTCTTCTTGATTCAGCTTTGCATACACATTCGATAACAAGTAGCGAGGGTCGGCTAGCTCTGGTTTTTCATTATACGCGTCTAGCAAATTACGCTTGGCAGCCGCCGCTTGGTTAAGGTCGTTGTACACTATACCAAGGTTGAACGATGCATCGTAGTATTTGCCACCACGTATCTGTACGGCACGTTCATATATAGGTATTACCTGCTTAGCATTGTGGTTGCGCTGGTAGTAGGCATTGCCTAGCATAAGCCAAGCATTGCTATGCCCAGGGTATATGGTTACGGCAGCATTCAAGTGTACTATCGAAGAATCGAACAATGTTTTCGATATCATACTATCTGGCATAGCCTCTATCCTTGTTATTTCATCAGCAGGTGTACCAAGGTCTGCTAGTATGGTGCGTATCATGCCGCTATCTCTAAACAATGATATGTTTGATTGTGCCGCCTTGGTAAGGTCGCCCCCTACCGATGTTTGTATTTTGGCCGAGTTAGGGCTGTACTTAACATCGCGGCGGAAAAGCGTAAAGCTGTCCTTCCAGTCAAAGTTCCTAGTATAAGTACGTACCGAGTATAACGATAGCAACACAATAAGTACTGTTAATATGCCCTTAGGATTTTTGATATAGCGTACTATAAAGTATGCTAGAATAATACAAAAGCCCAGCGAGCTCATGTATATGAAACGTTCGTTCATTAATACACCTACTGTAAATAGCACGTTAGATGCTACCGAGAAGGTAATGAAGAAGAAGAGTATGCCGAAAGACACTAAATCTTTACTGCGCAGTTTTACCAGTGCATACACCACCAGCCCAACTGTAGCAAGCAGCGAGAATATAGCCATGCCATCGCTTAGCTTATAGTAAGGTACTTGGTTAAAGTAGTAGTCGTGCGTAAGTGGATGCGGGAAAATCATCATCCAGTAGTAGCGCAGGAAGGTATAAATAGTAGTACCCCAACGTATAGCAAATTCGTTATACGGTGGTACAAATGGGTTATTCAATATCTCCGGCGATGAGTCGGTAATAATGCTAGACTGTGTATAGGCGCTGCGCAATGCCAAAAACACTGCCGCTGGTATCAATAGGGCAACCGTTGCTA
>JAFDYM010000298.1 GCA_018267435.1 Bacteroidota bacterium
TAGACCTAGATGCACTTATCGATGGTTTTGATTTATTAGGCTTGGATACATATAATGAGAAACGTTCCGCATTATTAAACTTAATCGACCAATGGGGTCATAAAAATCAATTGACAGAAGATCTAAATGGGAAAAAAATAAAAGATATAGTAAGCAAGTACTCATGGGGAGAAAGATATAGACGCCTTAAAGACCTAGTTACTGAGCAGGCTAGTAAAAGGATTCTAACGCCTGAGGAAATAGGTGAAATAAATTTACTTTTTTCAGAAGAAACAAATAATGTTAGGCGTCAAGTGTTGTCAGAGCCTTTGTTTGATAGAACTAATCTCAACGAGTTAATTGTAGAACTGTGGAAGGAGAAAACATATATTCTTTCTAAAGGAGCGATTGAAAATTATTATCCCGAAAATACAACGGGACCAGACAAACCAACAAAGGCACTTAATGCTGTACTAGCAGTAGATGATAAGTATATCGAAAATCCAAATTTAATTATTGAGGCATTTGGGCAGAAACAAAATGAGATACATGAAATATTAAAGCACGTATTTGCAAATTGAACTCCTCACTGGCGCGAGCGTCAGCATCTATTATTCTAATTTTTTACATTTATATTTACCTTATGACACCATACGACAATCCATCTTACATAATGATGCTTGAAGAAGTAAAAGCATTAATACTACCCACTATTTTAGAGCGTATCAATCCTGAGGACTTAAAACTAACTGGGCTTGAAAAAGATGATTATGCTGATATTGTATACACACAGATAATGGCCTTAGGATACAATGAAGGTGACATTAATGCCTCTGTAAACGATTTACTACCTACACGAAACCCATTTATTTATCCTGGTCCCGATGAGTTAGAGGCTGTGAATATGGCTATGCATCTTGTTATCGTTTCTGAAGATTTCAAGCATCAAGTTTGGAGCTTTCAGCAGTTTCATAAGCTTACGCAAGAGTATAAACCTTACAAAGAGGTTATGTTAGGTGTAAAAAGACAATTACTCGCTGCTCAACTGGGTTTTTAATTTTTTAAGGCCCCAATTGGCGCAAGAATGCAGCCAAGCATTTGCGTGAGGGTTCTTGTGCCTGTAGTTATGGCTTACACTTCGGCACAAGAAGGCTTTGCTTGAACCCACCCTACATTCTTGCGCCAGTTTGAGCCAGCATTTTCTCTGAAAGTAAACAGTCTACAGGCTGTACGCCCGTGGGAACCAACAGTAGAAGCAAGGCACAACAGCACCGCGCCATATAAATTGATTATTGCTAATGTATAATTGATAAATGGGCGAAAACCATTGTCACCTTTTTTAAGGCTGTTTTGCAGGGTCATTTTTTGTAGTCTGTTTATGTGTAGCTCCTTATGTATTGTTAATAGTATAAATTGAAGCCAAATCCTGTCACCTTTTTTGGCGCTTCTCCGCGGCATTGGGCAGGGTAGCACCTTTTCAACGGCGTTGAGAAGCTAAATTTACCGTCGTCCGTGGTCTGTCGCCTGTTGTCCATAATTCCCCTTGCTAATCAGCACATTTTCAGTTTACTTCATGCCCCGATTTAAACCCGCACACTTTATGGCAGCACAGCAATTGATACTTACTATAGACTTAGGTACTTCGGGCCCCAAGGTGGCCCTGTTCGATACAAAGGGTAAATGTGTGGGTGATGAGTTTAACGATGTACCCCTGCTGCTATATGAGGGTGGCGGTGCCGAGCAGCGCCCCGCCGATTGGACCAATGCCATCACCACCGCCTATAAGCGCCTGATAGCTAACACGGGCGTAGACCCAAAGACGATTATTGCCATTAACTGTACCGCCCAGTGGAGCGGCACGGTATGCGTAGATAAGAACGGCCAACCGCTAATGGACTCTGTGATATGGATGGACACCCGCGGTGCCGAATACATCAAGACTTTGACGCACGGCCCTATACGCGTAGAGGGCTACGGCGTGGGCAAGATACTACAGTGGCTACGCCTTACGGGCGGCGGCCCTACCAAGAGCGGTAAGGATAGTATCTCGCACATTCTATACATCAAAAACAGGAAGAAAGATGTGTACGACAAGACCTATAAATTTCTAGAGCCGAAGGACTATTTGAACCTGTGGCTAACGGGTAGGTTTGCTATGAGTTACGACTCGGTGCTGCTGCACTGGATAACCGATAACCGCGACATCAACAACATCTTCTACCACGATGGCTTGATACAGCTAACGGGCATAGATAAAGACAAGCTACCTGAGTTGGTACCTACTAACAGCACCCTCGGCACGGTAAGCAAGCATATAGCCGAGCAGTTCGGTTTGAATGCCGATGTGAAGGTGATAAGCGGTACGCCCGATGTACAGAGCGCAGCCGTGGGCAGCGGTGCCATCCGCGACTATGAGGGCCACGTGTACATAGGTACAAGTAGCTGGCTGGTGGCGCATGTGCCGTTCAAAAAAACGGATATGTTCCATAACATGGGTAGCATACCAAGTGCCATACCTGGCCGCTACGTAATAGCCAATGAGCAAGAAAGTGCTGGTGCATGTTTGAACTTTATGCGCAACAACTTGTTGTATCACGACGATGAGTTGAACACTGGTCCGGCACCGAAAGACTTTTATAAAGTGGTAGATAGGATAGTAACCAAAACGGCAGCGGGCAGCGATGGCTTATACTTTATGCCATGGCTATACGGCGAACGTACACCTATAGACGACCACCATGTGCGTGGCGGCTTCTACAACATGAGTTTGAAGCATAACCGTACACATATGCTGCGCTCGGTAATGGAAGGGGTGTGCTTGAACGACCGTTGGTTGCTAATGTATGTAGAGAAGCTGTGCGCGCGTAAGTTGGAGTACTTAAACTTTATAGGCGGCGGTGCCAATAGCGCCATCTGGAGCCAGATAATGGCCGACGTGCTATATAGGCCTATCCGCGTGGTGAAGGACCCGTTAACGGCTAACAGTCGCGGTGCGGCTATGCTAGCATTAATGAGCTTGGGCATGATGGATACCGACGGCGCTGCCAATGCGGTAGAGATAAGCAAA
>JAFDYM010000299.1 GCA_018267435.1 Bacteroidota bacterium
ATCAAAAGAGTATGCAGTAAGTTTGCTGGTATTGTTGCCATTGGGGGCTTGGCTGTTCCGTAAGCTGAGCATAAAACAGGCAATAGCCAAAACATGGTGGAGCCTTGCCGTGTTTGCCATATACGCAGGCGTACGTATAAAAATGGTAGGCACAAGTTCGTTCGAAGCAACCGACCCGCTTAGCAATCCATTTGTATATGCTACAGGTACGCAGGCATTGGCTACCAAAATTTACATTGCAGGTAAGTATTTGTTGTTGCTGTTTGTGCCTTACCCACTTAGTGCCGACTATTCATTTCAACAAATACCGTATCAAAGTTTCGGCAATGTAGCAGTAATAGCTTCTCTACTTATATATATAGGCATGGTAGCTTGGCTGGTATATGCTTTAAAGCAGCGCAACAAAATAAGCTTTGCTATCCTACTATTCGGCATCAACTTATTATTGGTAGGCAATTTTGTGTTTGATATCGGCGCTACTATGGGCGAACGCCTAATCTTCCACTCATCACTAGGGTTTTGCATGGCAATAGGCTTTGGGGTAGAAACTGTAAGAAAGAAGATAGGAGAGAAGCAGTTTGAACTAGGAGCTACAGGGGCAATGGCAGCGCTGTTGCTCGTGTTCGCTGTTGTTATTCTACCCCGCAACCGCCAATGGCACAATACGCACACTTTGTTTATGCACGATGTAAAGGTAGTGCCCAATAGTGCCTTGGCTAATAGCAATGCCGGCGTGGCGTATGTGGATTTATCGGTGAATGAAAAGGATAAACAGAAAAAGGATTCGCTGAATAACATAGCTATGATGTATACCCGCCGCAGTTTGCAGTTGCACCCTGGCTATCTTAACTCGCTCATCAATTTAGGCGTGCAGCATTTCAATGCCTTGCGTTTCGATAGTGCCTTTTATTATTACGATTTGGCATCGGCTCGATTTCCTACTTACGATGTGTTGCAAAAAAATGCATACCGCATTTACAGCGAAGGCTGCAACAATGGCAGGCTAGGCAACTTTACCGCCGCCGCAATGCTTATAGAACAGGCCGTAAAAATGGCGCCGGACTCGGCCAATTTCTGGGGCGACCTTGGCGGGGCTTACCTTTCGGTAGGTAAAGCGCAAGAAGCCAAACATGCCTGGGATACTGCTATAAAACTAAACCCAAATGAGCCACAAGCGCTTAATGGCCTACCCATAGTGAACAGAATTATTGCTGAACAGGCAAATGTTAAAACGGCAGATTAGTAAAAGGCGATGGCTGTAACAGTTTGTGGTGTTACGCCTGATTAGTATTGTTTCTATCCATAAAATCCGAACGAATTAAATGCCTTATCATTTGATTCTCCTTTTATTCAAATTGTTTAGTGTGTAGTACACTGTTGTATTATCGTTGGTAATGTATTAATACTCAACCTTGTTAAATAAAGAGGCTAATGTTTTATTTGGAATTGATTAATAGGTAAATTGCCAATACCCTAAAACCAACCCACATGAAACAAGTTGCCATTATTACAGCATTGCTATGTACACTGCTATTTAACGTACATACTGCGCAGGCCCAAACCACATTAGCAGTAGGGGATATTATTTTTACAGGTTATACTGGTGTTCCTGTAGCTGGGGTTGCTCCAGATACATTTAAGTTTGTATTGCTTAGTCCTATTTCTTCCTCTACTACTATATATTTTACTGAACGAGGCTATCAAAATCCAGGCTGGCAAGGGTCGGGTGGTACAGAAGGTACTATTTCATGGGTTTCGGGTAGCGCGTTGCCTGTAGGTACTGAAATTATGATAGCAGGCTTAGGTGGTTCGGCAGCTACGATAAATGGAATTCCAAACGGTACAGTAGCGCAGATATCAGGAGGAAATGCCACTACTGGTTTGTCGCTTTCAAATGCAGCAGATCAGGTTATTGCTTTTCAAGGAGGTGGAGGAGACCCAAGTGCAGGTGGCGTCACATTTATAGCAGGTATAAGTTGGCATTTGAACTGTGGAACTACTACTGATGCAGGATGGAATGGCTCGGGTTGTACCTACGGTGCACAATCATCGGCAATGCCTCCAGGCTTAACAGGCGGTACCAATGCGTTCTTAGCTGGTACGGCGGGTGCCGCGCCAAACAATGACCATGGTGTATTTAACTGTACGGGTACACCTTTTAGTACTTTAGCGGCCATCCGTGCCGCTGTAATGAATAAAGCGAATTGGACCTTTGGGGGAGCTACAAACACTTCCATAGTTAAGATTTCGACATCATGCACCTATTATTCAACTTGCGTTGCTCCTACTGTTACGAGCAACCCTCCTAACCGAAGCATATGTGTAAACGGTAATACCACTTTTGGAGCTACGGCAACAGGTACAGGTTTAACCTATCAATGGCAGCAAAATAGCGGTTTCGGGTTTACAAATATTTCGAATGGAGGTGTTTTCTCAAATGCAACTACAAGTACCCTTACTATATCAGGAGCAACGGCCGGCATGAATGGTTACATGTACCGCGTAGTGGTTACTGGTACTTGTGGAACGGCAACCTCTAACGCTGGTACCTTAAGCGTTTCAAATATTACCGCATCTACAAATCAAAATAATATATCATGCAACGGCGGAGCCAACGGTAGTGCTTCCGTTTCACCAAGTGGCGGTATTAGTAGCTACACGTATTCATGGTCGCCAAGTGGTGGCACCAATGCTACAGCTACCGGGCTTTCAGCAGGCAACTACACCGTATTAATAACCGATGCCATCAGTTGTACGGCATCGCGTACTTTTACTATAACCCAGCCACCGGCTATTAACCTCTCCTCATGGTCGCAAACTAACATTGCATGCAATGGTGGCAGTACAGGTGCGGCAAGTGTTACCCCTAGTGGTGGCGCAGGCGGCTATACTTATAGCTGGGCACCAAGTGGTGGAACGGGGTCTTCGGCTACTGGTCTAAGTGCTGGTTCATATACCGTACAGGTTACGGATGCTAACACTTGTACAGCATCACGTACTTTCAATATCACCCAACCATCGGCCCTTGTGCTTAACCCTGCATCTCAAACCAACATAGCTTGCTTCGGCGGCAACACGGGTGCTGCTGCTGTAAGTGCAGCTACAGGTGGTGCCGGAGGCTATACCTATAACTGGACCCCCGGCAACCCTACCGGCGATGGTACTGTTAGCGTAACAGGCCTAACGGCGCAAACATATACCGTAGTAGTAACCGATGCCAACAGTTGTACGGCATCACGTACGTTCAACATAACCCAGCCTGCAGCTGCGGTAAGCGGCACCACGGTGGTAACCAACGTGGCCTGCTTCGGCGGCAACACAGGTGCCATCAACCTAACGCCTACGGGCGGCCAGGGACCCTATACTTTTAGTTGGGCAGGCGGTGTTACCTCCGAAGATAGGACGAGCTTAACCGCAGGTACCTATACAGTTACAATAACAGA
>JAFDYM010000029.1 GCA_018267435.1 Bacteroidota bacterium
AGGCAGGATAAACCGTTGTGGTATGGCTTGCTTGGTGGTTTTGCATTGGCTTTTTATGGTGTAGTAGCTACCTGGCAGGAGGCCAACTTTGCCCGTGTGTATGCCACATACGGTGGCTTTTTTATTGCCATGTCGTTGTTTTGGGCTTACAAGTTCGATAACCACGTACCCGATAAATATGATATTGTTGGTGCGCTTGTTGCGCTGCTTGGCGTATGTATTATATACTATGCCCCTAGGCATTAGTATGCCGAAAAAACGTTAAGCCTGCATTTTTTCCATTCAAATTTCGCCATATTAGCTTTATGCGTTTACTTATTACAGCTCTTTTATCTATCAGTTCGTTCTTCGTATCGGCGCAGTGTATAGCGCCTTTCCAAGATATAAATAACCATGTGTATGTGTTCGACGATGGCCAGTCGAATTTTATTGAGGGCTTGCCTTTAAAGAACTTCAAAGTGGGCCGCGCCAATATATTTGCCTACATAGGTGCCAACGATAGGTTGAAAGTGTATTACCACGGCAAAACCTACACCGTGAACGATAACTCCGCCAACTATTTTATGACGGATAACTTTTTTCTGTACCAAAATTTTAACCTAATAAAAGTACTGTGGGGCAACGAGTTTAAAACCTTGGAGGTAAACTTTCGCGAGGGTACCGATTCGCTTTACTATTGCGATAGTATTATTGCCTGGCAGAATGCCTTGGGCGAGTTGAATGTGTTTTACAACGGCCAAACACAGATCATAGAACGTACAGAAGTGTACCGCGTAAAAATGCAGGATAACATGATGACCTATATGGATAGGAACGGCAACTTTAAAGTGTTCTACCATGGCGAGGTGAAGACCCTAGAAGTGTACGAGCCCGTAAACTACATGCCTAACCGCAACTTGCTTAGCTATATAGACCAGTACGGCAATTTTAAGTTTTACATGAACGGCGAGTTGAAAGAAACCATGATAAACGCCCCGAATGAATACTGGAGCGGCGAGGAATTTTTAGCTTACTACTCGGTATTGCGCAGGCTAATGGTGTACTACCAAGGCGATGAAACCATACTGGTAGAAGATAGGCCTAAGATGCTTTTGATAAAAGAGAACATAATAGCATGGGTAGATAAAGGCAATAACTTTTACTGCTGGTACAAGGGCAAAAAGTATTGGTTGGAACGCTACGCCCCCCAAGGTTGGGATGCTGATAACGATATACTGGTGTACCAAGATATTAACGGTAGGCTAAAAGGCTTTTATTATGGCGAGCAAGTAGAGGTAAGCGACCAGATAGTAAAGAAATTTAACCTGTATAACGAGGCGGTTACCTATTCGCTACAGCCTTTCGAAACAAAGGTGTGGTGCAACAAAAAGACCTACACCTTTAGGTAATAATAGATGATGCTACTCATTTAGAATATTAGCATTTATAGAATAACATTGTGCATGGTAGCGCTTTTGCTTTCTATTATCCTTTCGGCTGCGTTGGTATTGCTGTTCAAGTTTTTCGAACGGAACAATATCCCAATTTTTCAAGCTATAGTTTTTAATTATTGGACCGCCGCAATATGCGGCTACCTATTTCTGCCCGATAAAACTGCAGTACATAACCTTAGCATATTCGGCGAGGCTTGGATGCCTGTATGTTTGCTACTGGGCTGCATGTTTATTACAGTGTTTACCCTTACGGGTATTACCACCAAATACTTCGATGCCTCGGTAGCTTCGGTGGCTATGAAGTTAGGGTTGGTCTTTCCTGTTCTATTGGCATTTACCATGTACGGCGAGCCTTTCAACTGGCTAAAATTGCTAGGTATTTTGCTTGCCTTCGTTGCGGTGGTCTTATCATCTCTATCGGAAAATAAGGGCAACGGAAATACAGCTAAGGTTGGTAAACACATATACCTACCTATAGTGGTTTTCTTCGGCAGTGGTGCTTGCGATGCGGTTACTCAATATGTAACCAAAACACATTTAGCCAACACGGGGCAAGAGGGGTTTGCCATGTTCATATTTGTAGCGGCAGCTACGGGCGGTACGCTATTCTTTTTGTTTCAACTGCTTACTGGTGCTACTAGGTTCAATGTAAAGTGCCTTGTAGGCGGTATTGTGTTGGGTATAGCTAACTACTTCTCGTACCTTACTGCACTTAAGGCATTGGTACAGGTAAACTGGGGTAGCTCGGTAGTTTTTCCTGTTATTAACCTTGGGGTGGTGGCAGTAGTTACATTGGGTGGAATCCTTTTCTTCCGCGAGCGTATATCGCGCACCAATGCTATAGGCTTAGGTTTTGCGGCGGCCTCTATATTGGTCATATTACTGTCAGGCGTTTTGTAAAATATGGTAAGCCTTTTACCCTTGTTTATGAATTTGCGTATCTTCATTGATATGCGTTTTATTCTACCTTTTATGTTGTGCTTGTTTGTGCAGCCTATGCTGGCGCAAAAACAGGAAACATCGCCCAATACCGACTATAAAGATGCCTGTGTATTTACCCAGCCTAAAGTAAAACTGGGCGGAAGCAGTGCCGCCGATGCTCAAAAGTATCTGGTGAATACCAT
>JAFDYM010000002.1 GCA_018267435.1 Bacteroidota bacterium
CATCCATACTCACTGCTTGCGAGCTAGTGTAATTGTTATAGCCGGTAGTTTTACCGTCTAGGTTGCTGCTAGTTTCGGGGCTAATAGCAGCGTTGCGTTGCACTACGCTGCTAGGTGGGGCGCTAGGTCCCGAACTAATGCTGCTGCCTCTTACCACATCCATACTTACTGTTTGTTCAGCAATGCGCATGGTGGCTTTGTTAGAAGTAACTACTACGGTTTCTAACAGCACTTCGTTCTCATCTAAAAACACCTTGATGTATACATCTTGCGTAGGGTGTATATCCACTTCTATTATCTGCGATAGCGAGCCTATGTAGGCAAACTTTATCTTCTGCTTGCCTTGCGGCGCCCCTCTAAAATCATACTTGCCATCCAAGTCGGTAATGGCACCCACGGCGGTGGAACCTTGTAATACTACAGTGCCACTTACTATAGGTTCGCCGCTGTAGTTCACCACCTCTCCCCACACGCGGCCTGTGCCCGGCGCATAGCGTATTACAGGTGCTCTTTTGGCAGTGCGGGCTTCTTGTCCATATACTACACCATTATTGTTGGCATTGCGGTTTACAGGCGGATGGTAAGAGTTTTGGTAGCTACTGCTATACGCCCTAGCCGATGCAGCATTAAAGTCTAAGTCGTGCTTGGTGCCGTATTCATTAATGGTATAGTACAGTTCTTTGAAAGGTCGCTTTACCATTAGTGTTTGTATGTTGCTTAAATCAAGCCCTACTATTTCAAATTCGCCGCGCCTATTGGTAATGGCGCTTGGGCCGCCGCCGTACACTTGTACATAAGCGCCGCGCGCAGGCTTGCCATCTTTAAAGTTGCGCACTATGCCCGCCACTATTTTCTCTTCGGGCTTGGTGTATTTAATAGTATCTGGGCCTTGTATGGTGTGCCATACTATGCGCCTCCAGCCGCGCGTCATCATTAATAGGTTCAGCGCTTCTTCAGCTTTGGGTTCATTTTTATCGAAGTAGAAATTAGGCTCTAGCACATCGCCTGTTATATCAGCCTCTAGCAATAGCTTGGCCAGTATGTTGCCCTGCTTATCGTTAGCTAGCGATATTACTTTATCATCTACTACCGATACTGTTATGTCCCCAGATATGGGTTTGCCTTTATCATCGGTAGCTTTTACTGTTAGGCTTACTTTTTCGTGCGGAGCATACTTGCTTTTATCGGTGCTTAGTTGCAGGTTTATCTGCTGCTCTTTATTTATAAATACCAAGCGCTCGGCCACGGGCTGGCCCGATAAGTTAAGCACTGTAATTTGCAGCACACCAGTGCCTATATTATTGGTAGAAATAAAGACCTTGCCTGTTTTATCCAACATTTCTACCTTTTGCGCAAACAACAAATTGCCGCGCATTTGTGCCGTTACTACATAGCTTGTTTCGTGGCTGCCGTTTAAGGTTATAGGCAAGCTATTGTTAGCTATGCTGCCCGCCTCTATACTTACCCCTTCTTCGTTCATAAGGGGCAGCATAAACTTCTTATCTCCATAGCCATTTATTAATGCATAATAGCCTGCACCTAGCTGTGCTGTAAGTTTGAACTTACCCATGCCATGATGAAAGCTGCTGAATGTAGCTTGCTGTGCACCTGCTGCGTTGTATACGGCACCTTCTATGTTTACGGGCTTGCCGTATTCATCTACCGCGGCAAAGGCTACATTACTGGTAACGCCTGCTACTAAGTCGCCACCCTCAGGGTAAAATTCAACGGTAATATTTTTAAGGTTAATAGGTATGCTGCGCGATATAGATTCGGTAACGCCTTTATAGGTAAGCTTTACACTTAATAGGCCATCGGCACTCTGCAAATCGATGGGCAATGTGTAGCTTATTACAGCCTTGCCTTTATCATCGGTTATGCCTTTTTGCTCTAGTTTCTTTTCGCCTTGCAGTAGAATGGTATACTCAAATTCATGCTGCCTTATGGCAAGGTCGTCCAGGCTTTTTAGTTCTAAATCTGCCGTGGCGGTTTGCCCGGGGCTGTAGCCTTTCTCTTTAAAGTCGAGCTTCATTATCAGGCTGGGCATTATGGCATTTTGCAGCGTTATCTCCTTCTCGAAAATCTTTTGCGTGGTATCGTTCAGCTGCCACATGGTGTACGCTTTGAACTTGTACACGCCGCCCGCCATGCCGTGCGTAAACAGAAAATTACCGTTCACCACGCCATCGGCTATCATATATTTTAGGTGGTTCTCTACCGTGCCTTTAGGGTTTATTACTTCTACATGCAGTATCGAGCTTATGCTATCGGTAGTAAGCGTGCTGGCATTGCGCACAAAGGTGGTAAACCACACTGTTTCTCCAGGCGTGTATAGGCTTTTATCGGTACTTAGGTATAGGCGCTCATCGGGGTGCTGCGCCATCCATTTTTTGAACTTATCTATAATAGGCAACTGTGCCTTATTGTCGTTATTGGTATTGCTATATGCGGTTATGCTGCATGTAATAGCTAATAATAGAATGGTCCAAATCTTTTTCGTCAAGGGCTGCATCATATAATGATTTTGGTTTTACTATAGCATGATGTAGCACTTTCAAATTTTACCAAAAACAAAGCATGTTTTTTTTGAAATGTCTATTTGCTTAAACAGCAAAAACCGCGTTTTCTTGTTAAAACAGCGCGTAAATAGCGTTTTAAACAAGGGACATAGTGGCTTATATTTGTAGCTTACATTAAGTACTACTTATGGCGAATAATACTAGCGAGGCAGATATAAAGAAGATGACATTCGAAGAATTTAAGACAGAGGTAATGAACGATTACCGCACGGCGGCCATATCGCGCGAAACCAGTTTGCTGGGCCGCAAGGAAGTGCTAACAGGCAAGGCCAAGTTCGGCATATTCGGCGATGGCAAAGAAGTGGCGCAGATAGCATTATCGAAGGCCTTTCAACATGGCGACTGGCGCAGCGGCTACTACCGCGACCAAACTTGGATGATGGCGCTAGATGAATTGAGCGTAGAGCAGTTCTTCGCGCAGCTATATGCCAACCCCGACCAAACAGAAGAACCCATGAGTGGTGGCCGACAAATGAACGGGCACTTTGCTACGCGTCTGGTAGATAACAACGGCAACTGGCTGAACCAAACCGCGCGCAACAACTCATCGGCCGACGGCTCGCCTACTGCTAGCCAAATGACGCGCGCCTTGGGCCTAGCCCTAGCATCTAAACTATATAGGCAAAACAACGAACTGCGCAACTACGATAACTTTAGCGAGCGTGGCAACGAGGTGTCGTTTGTATCGATAGGCGACGCAAGTACCAGCGAAGGCTTGTTTTGGGAAACCATAAATGCAGCAGGTGTGCAGCGCGTGCCACTGGCAGTATCGGTGTGGGATGATGGCTACGGCATATCGGTGCCGAAGAAGTACCAAACCACAAAGGAGAGCATAAGCGAAGTTTTGAAAGGCTTTGAGGCTGATGAAGAAGGCCGCGGCTTTGATATATATGTGTGCGAGGGTTGGAACTATCCTAAGTTGGTAGAGACCTACCAAAAGGGCATAGCTAAGATGCGCAAAACGCACATACCTGCACTGTTCCACATTATAGAAGTAACGCAGCCGCAGGGGCATAGCACCTCAGGCTCGCACGAGCGCTACAAAAGCGCCGAACGCCTAGAGTGGGAGCGTGAATTTGATTGCCTAAAGAAAATGGAGGAATGGATGATAGAAAGCGGTATAGCCACAGCAGATGAATGCGAAGCTATACGCGAAGATGCCCGCCACCATGCCAACGAGGGTAAGAAAGCCGCATGGCGCAAATTCAGTGCTCCGCTGAAGCAGGAGATAAGCGCACTAGTAGAACTGCTGAACAACATCAACGAACAGAGCGGCGGTAACGATGCCGTGCAAGCTGCTATTAAGAGTTTGCAAAGCGCCATAGACCCTGTGCGTAAGGATATTTTGAAGACGGGTAAGAAGGTGCTACGCGCTTTCCGTGGCGAGGTGTTTAGCTCGCTAGATGAACTGCGCGAATGGCTGAAAGATTTTCAGGCGAAGTATCAGCATACGTATAGCTCGCACCTGCACAGCGAAACCGAGCAGAATGCACTGAAGGTGCCCGTAGTACCTGCCGAGTATAGCAGCGACTCGAAGAGCGTAAACGGTTATGAAGTGCTGAACACTTTGTTCGATAAGATATTCGACAAGTACGACAACATAGTTGCCTTTGGCGAAGACGTGGGCAAGATAGGCGACGTAAACCAAGGCTTTAGCGGCATACAAGATAAGTACGGCGAGCTGCGCATATTCGATACGGGTATACGCGAGGCTACCATTATGGGCCAAGGCATTGGCTTGGCTATGCGCGGCCTTCGCCCAATAGCCGAGATACAATATTTAGATTATCTACTATACGGCCTACAGCCGCTAAGCGACGACTTGGCTTGCTTGCAGTATCGCACGCGTGGCATACAGCGCGCGCCGCTAATAGTGCGCACGCGCGGCCATAGGTTGGAAGGTATATGGCACACCGGCTCGCCGATGGGTATGATTATTAACTCGCTGCGGGGTATGTATGTGTGCGTGCCGCGCAACATGGTGCAGGCTGCAGGTATGTACAACACTATACTGCAAAGCGATGAACCAGCATTGATAATAGAGTGCCTGAATGGCTACCGCTTAAAGGAGCAACTGCCAGATAACATAGCTGAGTTTACCGTGCCGCTTGGTGTGCCTGAGGTGCTAAAGCAAGGCGAAGACGTAACCATAGTTACTTACGGCAGCTGCGTGCGCATAGCTGAAGAGGCGATAGCATTGCTAGAAGAAGCAGGCGTATCGGTGGAACTGATAGACGTACAGACCTTGTTGCCGTTCGATGTGAACCACAGTATCATCGAATCGATAAAGAAAACGAACCGCGTAGTGTTCTTAGATGAGGATGTACCGGGCGGTGCAGCGGCGTATATGTTCCAGCAGGTATTTGAAGGGCAGCAGGCCTTTAAGTGGCTGGATAGCGAACCGCGCACCATTACCGCCAAGCCGCACCGCGTAGCCTACGGCACCGATGGCGACTACTTCGGCAAGCCAAACGCCGAGGAAATATTTGAAGTGGTATATGGCATGATGAACGAGGTGGACCCGGATACTTATCCGAGTTTGTAAAATTTATTTTATTTGTTCAATGTCATTTAGAGATTTTACAGCATTATATAAGTTCTTAACCGCACAAACGCCTAAACAACTACGAAGCCCACTAGGTTTATTGGTTTCCTTGGGAGTAGTATCATGGATACTGTATAAAATATATGAGTTTGTCCCTGAACCTATTAAAAGTAAAGCCGAAGTTATTATATCAGCTGTATTGGTTGTTTATTTTATAGTGTTTTTAGGATGGCTATTTTTCAGAAATAGTAATCACATCCGCAATCATTTTAAAGCTGACAAGCTTATTTTTGGAGTGTTTTGCATTTCAGACCATCCAGACAATTATGCTGATGTTGAAGCAATTGCCAAAAAGACTATAGAAAGTATTAAAGAAAAAAAAGGACTAAGTATATGTGAATTTGAAATTTCTCAAGAGCGGTTTAATAGTTTAGAAGCAATTCAAAAAGCTATGAAAAACGAAACCCTCGACTATCGCATAGCAATAGTTCTTGATGGTGCTATCGGAAATGTAAATGGAGAGAAGCATTTCGTTTTTGACAACATCAATGTTATTTATCCTGGCTTTGATCAACTAGTTTTCGATGATGGTTTTTTGAAAATAAATGAGGATATTAAACTTTTTACACAAGATAAAGTATGGAGTTATAATGATGCAAATAGCTTGTTTGGTCGAAAGCAGCTTTTAAATAACATACAAGAAGTGTTTATATATTTCATAGGATGCTATCTGTTTTGCAATAGAAAAATAGAAGACAGCATAGACGTCTTTAGTGAAATCTTTAATCCTGGAGATGCTATAGTTAAAGCAAGTATAGATAGTCATACTAACAAGGTGGTTGTAAAGCTTAATCAAAAAAATATTGTTGCTTCGAGAATTGCTTATCTATTTGAAAAACTTTACAGAGAGCTTGGCCATAACTTATTCGTCAAAAAAGAGTATGCCTCCGCATTGCAGCATCTATTACATTTGGAGGAGAAAATTGGCAGTTCACCTTTGCTTTACTGGGAATACATTCTTATGGCTCGTATATATTATGAAACTGGCTCAATACCCAAAGCAAAGGAATATACATTTAAGGCTAAAGCATGTTTCAGTAAGGACACTATTGAAGTATGTCTCAACAATGGGTTCTTCTCTATATTAGACAACGATGTAAAAGGCCTATACAATAATTACAAAAATATTAAAGGTGAAACAGTAACTGCTGCTTCGGAAGTAATATCATTTTTGGATTTAGAGAGTCAGAAATATCCAAATAGACGATTGCTCTTTGATTATGCAATAGCCTATCTTAACTTTTGGTACTCAGACTGTCCTGTTGGCATCCAAATGTTAGAAGAGTTCATCAATATTACAGTGGACAATCCCGAGTTAAAAAAGCTTCGGAATGATGCGAGAAACATGTTGAACAAGAAAAAGAAGAGGCTAGTTGAATATGAGAAGACTACATTGCTAATAGAATAGCCTTTGACTTCTATAAAATACTCTTAAGTAATTAGTACAATACGGAAAAAGTTCCCTTCCTTAGAATCGCTGCATTTGCAAAACTGCCCACAGCACGTAGGCACGTGGTGCGAAGCAGCACGCGAGATGCGCCACAGCACCGCCCCAAAATATTTTTTCAATTTCTTTCCCCTCCACAGGTTACCTTTTGTTGTTTCTTGCATTAACCATAGTAAATAGTTTAGGATTAATAACTTTATAGCAAATTACTATGCGTTCCGTTTATCATATATCGTGTTTGTTGGCTTTTGTGTTGTGTACTGCCTTTGCCCATGCGCAAAAGGCTACTGATACCATTAATGTAAAAACGCTGAACAAGGCGCTGGTGCAGCAGTTGTTTATAGAAGAGTTGAATGCCATGCGTGGCAAAATGGGTTTGCCTAAGTTGGCTAGCGATGCGGTGCTGCAGCAAGCCGCGCAGGACCAAGCCAATTATTGCACCGCCAAAAGCCGCGTAACGCACGACCAACCCGAGAACCCGAAGAAGACTACACCCAAGCAGCGCGTGCAATACTACGGCGGCAACCACCCCATAGTGGGCGAAAATTGCCTAATGACCTTAGTAGGACAAACCATGCGCGATGAAAAAACGCAGACGAACGTAATAGTACATACCTATAAGGACCTTGCTCACCGCATGTTTCTGCAATGGAAGAACAGCCCAGGCCACTACCGCAACATGGTGGATAAAACTTTTACCAATACGGGCATAGCCATATCGCAGTTCGAAAGCGGCAATGTGGTATACGCCACGCAGGTGTTTGCCTGTGCGCCATACACGCCTATAAAAAATGCGCTAACCTATAGCGATACTACCTACGGCGTAAGCGAGTACACTGGTGCCAAGTGCAAGGGCTACGGCGATAACGAGTTTTATGCCTCGATACTTGCTAACTACTTAGTAGTAGAGGGCGATAATGTATACCAGTATTACTACGATGAAAAGAAGCTGAAGGAAATAATAGTTAATGCCGGCGATGGCATAGCTATAGATCTGGTGTACAAGCCGCAGTTTAAGTGCATGGAGCCAGATATTGTCCATCCCTCTACAGTGTTCGATGGTTACATGCTACCGCCTGTGTACCGCAACCAGTTATTTAGTAATGATGTGTACGATAGCACCGAACAGTTTATGAGCTTGGTAGGTAAAATGCCACCTGGCGCCAATACTAAAGACCTACAGATAAACACCATATTGATACAGAACGGTAGTGTGTGCCGATACTCCTACCCAGTAGAAATAGAGGAAGGCATACTGCCCGATATAGCTGTAACACCGCTATGGGTTACCATACCTGGCACTATTAAAAAAGGCACGGCAGACTACACCAAAACGTACAACATCCCTTTCGAGAAGAATGAAACTGCGGCGGGCAATTACTTCTTCAACAAGCTGAAGCAGCAGATGGAAATTTTCGATGGCGCTATAACGGGTATAGAGATAACCGCATATAGCTCGGTGGAGGGCAGCGAGGAAAAAAACATAGCCCTGCAAAACGCGCGCACCGAGTTTATCGAAAGCTATATACGCACCAACGTAAAACAGCAAGGTATACCCGTAACTAAAGCCAGCCGCGAAAACTGGGACCTGTTCTATAAGCAAGTGTATGATGGCGGCTTTAAAGATTTGTTTGCTGCCGATACCAGCAAAGAAGGAATGCGTGCAGTAGTAAACGCCCGTATGCGCGAGCCGCTGTTCGAAAGCTGGCTGTACGAACAGCGTGTAGCATCTATAACCATACACGTACATAAGGAATACGATGATAGCGTGGCGAGTAGGTTTCTACCCTTGGTAATGTACGATGGCTTGCAGAAGAACGACACAGCATTGGCGCGTGTGGCCTATAGCAGGCTTATAACTGCCTATAAAAAGGGGGAGGTAGGCAAGCATTTTTTAACCGCTGTACGTGTACCGCTTGAGCGTAAAAACCTGCCGCTTATCAATAACTACCTAGCAGCAATATTGTTAGAGGCGGAACTGTTTGACTACGGTGCTTACAACCCCGATTACTTTAAGTATATAGATAGCGTACACACGCTATTTGCAAGCTACAAGCCCATAGGGTTTAACCTAAGCGTGTACAAAACACACCTGTACTTTAGGGATGTGTTGACAGATAAGGTAGAGTTTAGAAAGCTAGAGAGCGAAATACTAAGCTATGCCAAGGACACGATGATAGACAAAGAGGTGCAGAACCACCTAGCCTATAACTACTACTTAACTGCTACGCTATACTATAGAGATAGGCGCATGTACAAAGAAATGTATGTGGCCTTTAGCCAAGTAAAGCCGTACCTGGCGCTATCTACCTTGCAGAAGGAAGAAGTGTACGCCATGGGCAAGTACTTTAACTATATGGGTGTACTGTACGAAACCATAAAGCTGCTGGAGGACTACATGCCCAAGTACGCTAACGATGAGGACATGGTATACCTATATGTAACTACGGGCGCGCTGTACAACACTAACCTTAACCACCATGTTGATGTTTTCTACCAGCAAATAGACAAGCTAGCCCGCATGAACCGAAAAAGGCTATGTGCGTGGCTAAACCAAAACTACCAGCTAGTGTGCGATGAAGCAATAGAGAAGAAGGTGTGTAGCTATTGCACACTGCAGTACTAAATAAGCGTAGAAGGTGTTATGGAATTGGCAGGCGTTTTAGCTCTGTAACAATGAGTAGAAGGCCTTAAGTAAAAAAATAGTTAGTGCATATACTATGCGGGCCATGTAATACGTTAACTAATAGTAATACACCCTATGCGCCTAACATTACCTATGCTAAACATACTAAGTATATTGCTACTAGTAGCGGGTTGTGTGGCGCCTGCCAAGAAGAAGGATGACGCTACTGCAAATGTGGCTAAAATGAAGCTGGCTAGCCATGCCCAAAGCTTAAAAACTTTTGCCGAAGAGCAGAAGGGTAACATGAAGTACGGAATACTTATAGATATGAGTATACCATCGTGGAAGAAGCGTTTTTTTGTAGTAGACTTGGAGACAGACTCGGTGCTAGTGGCGGGTATGTGTACCCATGGCCAAGGCGATGATTACCAGCGGGAGGAGGTCGTTTTTAGCAATGTGCCGAACAGTCTTTGTACAAGTGAAGG
>JAFDYM010000300.1 GCA_018267435.1 Bacteroidota bacterium
CCTGCTGACCAGAAAGCACAGGCATTGTTCAACAACTGTTTCAAACTAGTTGATGGTCCTGCGGCTCCAACTTTGAAAATACGCGAGCTTAACAAGCAGCTTATAATAAACCTAGTAAACGAAAAAGGTAGCAATAACTTTGGTGAACTATATGATGAGGTAGACCCTACCATAGCATTGGTAATACCAACCACACCAGGCACCAATGGCGATTCTACTTACACTTTCGAAGGTTACATATTGTACCAGTTGGCTAACTCTCGTGTATCGGCTACTGAATTGCAAGATGCAAGTAAGGCTAAGCGTGTAGCACAGGTAGATGTGAAGAATAACGTAACTACTATTATCAACTATTCTCGCGACCCTGTTCTAGGTTTATTGGTGCCTACTTTGATGGTAAGCGACCCAGGTAACAGTGGTATTACCAATAGCTTTACTGTAACTGAAGACTTGTTTGCTACTGGCCAAGATAAGGCACTGGTAAACCACAAAACATACTACTTTACAGCCATAGCTTACGCACATAACGACTTTAAACCTTACGACCCAGCTAACCCTACAGGTTCGCAGCTTACACCTTTCCTACAAGGTCGTCGTAACTTTAAGGTTTACACAGCTATACCTCACATATCTGATCCGCGCAACGAGGGTACTGTAATAAACAGTGCATGGGGCGAAGGTGTAGAAGTGAAGCGTATAGAAGGCCAAGGTAACGGCGGTAACGTGCTTGACCTTACCGCGGCTACAATACAAGATATTATAGCATCTGGTTCATACGCATTCAAAGACACCTTGACTTATGTAAAAGGCCGCGACCCTCTAGGCTTTAGGGTTATCGATCCAGTTGAATTGGTTGAGGCTGACTTCGAACTGCAGTTTACTCAGCCTAACGATACGGCTATAGGTAATACCACTAGCTGGTTCCTACGCGACTTAACGAATGGTGATACCATATTCAGCGAGCGTACATTGGATAGGCCTTATGAACAACAAATATTTAGCGATGCACGCGACTATGGGTTCTCTATAAAGCTAGGTACCCCTACCCCTAGATACTTCTTGCCAGGCAATTACCTAGCTACAAGCTCAAGCCCTGTGCGTTACACTTACGACGACCTTCCTTCTACAGTAGAGTATCAAAACCCTACTGAGCGTTGGTTGAGTTTTGTGAAAGATGCAGGTCAGAATTCAGTTACTAACTGGATCAGGTCGGGCCAAACATTGATTGACCCAGCCGGTCAATCGGCAAATGCTAGGGCTACGGCAGAGGTGTTCGATGACAACTGGTACTACATTAGTGCAACACCACCACCTACACCGTACACTGGCGATATATATGAGCCAGGTAGTACACCTTCTGGCAACGTTCTATTCCACGACGGTAATAACATATACGACAATATAGCCGAAGGTACTTGGGGCCCTTATTGCTTAACTAACAACTATAGCAAGAAAACGCTTACTACACAGGAAGCTGATGCAGGTAAGCCACCATTTATACACCACCCAGGCTTTAAGTGGAGGAACTACAACGGTACTACTGTGCCTCCGCAAAATACATTGGACAGGCTACAAAGCGTAGATATAGTTATAACGCCAGACAAGAGCAAGTGGAGCCGTTGTATAGTGTTTGAAACCGGTGAAGACAATGCATTGACTGATGGTGCAGAATACTCGCCGAACCTACAAAGTGGCCGTAAAGGACAGTTGCGTATGCAGCGTTCGAAAAAATGGCATGACCCTGTAGCTATGGATTACCTTGAAGATGATCCATTCGATATAGGTCGTTCATACTTCCCTGGTTACGCTGTAAACGTAGAAACAGGCGAGCGTTTGAACATCTGCTTTGGTGAAGCTACAGATATGCCAGATCAAAATGGTCGCGACATGTTCTGGAACCCAACAGATAAATTGTTGAGCCCAGTTACATTCCCTAACCAGGTTATAGAGCAGTTGCCATACTTTGGTGGTAAGCACTTTATATACGTAATGGAAACTAAGTACGACGAAGGTGACTCGGCTAGGCAATTGCTTACTGATAACTATGCTAACCTATCGGGTGCATTGGTTAACATAAACGCAGCCCTTCAACCGCTTTACCGTAGCTTGATGTGGACCTCGATACCTTACCTAACACCTGGCTACCAGTTCCAGCCAGATGCTGCAGGCCAAAGGATAGTGCCACCTGCTGAAATAAAAGTAAGGCTACGTGTAGAAAGGCCATACGACCGCCTTGCTACTGTATCTACAGGTATAGATTCATTGCCTCGCTACCAGTTTAGTACTAAGGGCATGGGTACTACCGAGAAGAACGAAGATGTAGCTAAGAGTGCGCTTGACATAATAAGGTTAGTGCCAAACCCTTACTTGGGTTACTCGGCTTACGAAACCGACCAGAACAGCAGCATAGTGAAGATTACAAACTTGCCTAACAAGTGTAACATAACTATAGTATCGCTAGATGGTGTTATAATACGTAAACTTAGCCGCTCGATAGATGTAGACCCTGCAACCAACCAACGTATAGATGTTAGCGATGGTGCGTCGATAGATGAGCTTAACCCAGATAACAGTATAAACTGGGATATGAAGAACGACAAGGGTATAACTGTAGGTAGTGGTATCTATTTATTCCACGTTGAAGCTCCGGGTATCGGCCAAAGAACATTGAAGTGGTTTGGTGCTATTAGGCCAGCTGATACATCTAATTTCTAAGAAAGTATTTAAACAAAAGATATGAAGAAAAGTTTAGCAATATTCATTTGTTTGATAGCTTCGGGAACCAGCTTGTTTGCGGGTAACCCCGATAGGCGTGGCGAGGCTGGTGCCTACGAACTATTGATGAACGGCTGGGGTAGGTCGTCTGGTTTTTGGACGATGAACACCGCCAACATCACTGGCCTAGAGTCGGAGCGCTTGAACGTAGCGGGTCTTACATCGGTAAAGAAAACCGAAGTAGCTGCTGCTTACACGCTGTGGTTGCAAGGTTCGGGTGTGGGTGTAATACACGCAGGTGTAGCCCAAGGCTTTAAAGAAGTAAACACCGTGGCCCTAAGTATACAGGCGCTTAACCTTGGTACTATTGAGCGTACTACCACCCAAAGCCCTGAAGGCGGTTTGGGTACGTACAGGCCTACCTACTTAAACATTGGCGTATCGTTTGCGCGCGAGTTTTCTAACAGTATATCGGGTGGTGTAACCGTAAGGTTAATAAACGAAGGTATAGGTAACTTGAACGCTTTTGGTGTAGCAATAGACGCAGGTTTGATGTACGTTACCGGCCCTAAAAAGAACATACACTTTGGTGTGTCGCTTCGCAACGTAGGTACACCTATGAAGTTTAAAGGCGATGCCTTGGCTAATACGGTTCAAGTAGTATCATCTACTACATACCAGCTATCGGTTGAAAACAAATCGAACAAATTCGAATTGCCTACACAGCTTAACATAGGTATAGCTTATGATATATGGATGGGCAAGAAGAAAGAGGTAAAACCTACAGTGTTTAAACAAGACTACAGGCTTACTGCATTGGCTAACTTTGCTTCGAATGCTTTTGGTAACGACCACTATGGTGTTGGCCTTGAGTTTGGCTGGAGGGAGATAATAATGCTACGCGGTGCTTACCGTTTCGAATCGAAAGTATTTAAGAAGGATGAAAGCGTAAATATCTATACAGGTTTGGCTGCAGGTATTACATTCAACGCCCCACTTAAAAAAGACGGCACTACTAGTTTAGCTATCGACTATTCTTTCCGTGCTACGCGCACGTTCCAAGGTACGCACGCTATAGGTTTGCGTTTTAACTTATAATTCCTAAGTTTACATACGGTTAAACAAATTAAGACGCTCCTCTACAAGGGGGAGCGTCTTAATTTTTATTATTTCATTAATCAAAAAATTTAGTTTATGTCGGGTGTATTTTATATGACCCAAGAGGGTTATGACAAGCTAGCTGAAGAGGTGAGATACCTTCGTACAGTTAAGCGCCAAGAGGTAGCCAAGGCTATAGCCGAGGCGCGCGAAAAGGGCGATCTTTCGGAGAATGCAGAATACCACGCCGCCAAAGAGGAGCAAGGCCACCTAGAGGCCAAACTGGTAGAGATGGAGAACAAGCTTGCCAATGCACGTGTAATGGATGAAAGCAAGGTAGATACCTCTAAAGCAGGCATACTGTCTACGGTAGAAGTATTGAACAAGAAGGTGAACAAGAAGATGATGATAACCTTGGTAAGCGAAGCGGAAGCTAACTTAAAGGAGAATAAGCTTTCTATTACATCGCCTATAGGTAAGGCACTGATGGGTAAGGCCGTGGGCGATATAGCTACTGCGCATACCCCAGGTGGCTCTATCGACCTTGAGATATTAAACATAACGATATAGCGCATAGCCATAAAACTTGCTGGGCTGCCCATTGGCATC
>JAFDYM010000301.1 GCA_018267435.1 Bacteroidota bacterium
CTGCAATAGACTTTGGAACAATGCCGATATGGCACCCATACCCGTAGAGAACAAAAGCGCCTTGGCTTTCACGTTCAATCCATAAGTTTCAAGCTGCTCTATCTTGCCCTCGGCTAGCTCGGCATTGGGGTGGCTCCAGCGGCTGTATATGTAGGCCTTCTCCTCGCCACGAAACACCTGCTGCGCCTTCTCGGCACTCTCGTATACATAGGTGCTGCTGGTGTATATAGGCGCGCTGTGCGGGGTTATCAAGGTGTTTGGGTCGAAGTTATCTTGCGCCGTTATGCTGGCTAAACCTATGTTTTTGTTAGATTTTGTGTTAAGCGGCTTTTGTTTTTTGCTCATAGTAGTTTTATTCGTGTCCCATTTAAGTATGCGGTCTGTTTTTCAGGTCGAATTGTAATCGAAAATAAGTAAGTAATGTACACGCTACAACAACATTTAAAGTATAATCTGTGGGCCACCGAAATACTAGCGGGTATGCTTAGCAATTTAACCGAGGAGCAATGGAGTAAGGAACTGGTAAGCAGTTTTTCTACTATTAAAACAACCGTGTACCATATATGGGATGCCCAAACTATTTGGCTGCACCGCATTAAGGGTGGTGAGGTATCGGTATGGCCAAGTACCGAGTTTACAGGTACTAAAGAGGAATGTATAAAAGGCTTAGTGCAAAGCGCACAAAACTTGGTTGACTTCTTTGCCGATAAGGACAATACGTTTTTGGAGCAGAAGCTACACTATAAAAACATGAAGATGATTCAATACACTACACCTATTGAAGAAATCATGTTCCATACCGTAAACCATGCCACGCACCACCGTGGACAGATATTTACAATGCTACGACAAGTAGGCGTAACGCAGCTTGAAAATACAGACCTGATAACTTACGTACGGAGCCTACAGTAGACTGCTATAAGAGTAACTAAAAAGGAGCAACGCGCTAGTGTTGCTCCTTTTTGCTTTTTGGACTCGTTTCACCGAGAAAATAACCCCATTTGTGGATTTTTCGCTTTTATGTTCCACAGCTTTTAAACCTTTAATACTCAAAACCGTTAAATAGATATATGGCAAGATATTTTTACACAAATACGACAATAAATCTTTAACCCAAACGTAATTTACGCTAACTTCGCAGCTATGAAATTCCCCAACTTTTTACTCATCTTACTTGCCTTTTTATCGCTTTCTTCTTTCCACAGGCAGCAAACCGGTAACGAATGGGTATATGAACAGAGCAAAAAGGGGATAAAGGTTTTTACCAAAAAAAGCAAATGGGGGCACCTGCGCGATGCACGCGCGGTAATGCAGGTAGCAAAAACACCCGATGAAATGATGAAGTTGTTGACCGATTTCGACAACTACCATACTTGGATGCCTCGCTGCAGCAAATCGCGCATGGTAGCTAGGTTAAGCGATAACGAATTTATAGCACATTTGCATTTTGAAGCCCCGTGGCCTGTAAAAGACCGCGACTGCGTGGTGCGTGTAAAAGTAGTGAAGGATAGCAAAAACGGCAGTATAACCATTACCCAAACATCTGAGCCTAAATACCTTAAAGCCGAGAACGATGTGGTACGTATAGAGCAGCTAGTAAGCACTTGGAAACTGATACCTAAAAACGGCGGCACCGAGGTGGTAAACGAGTATGCCTCGAACCCCGGCGGCAATATACCCGACTGGATGGTGAACACCGAAAGCGTTGACCAGCCTATGCAAACTTTCGAAAACCTACAGCAGAAGGTAAACACCACACAAACAGCACACTAGCCTACCTCTAAATTGGTAAACACACATGTTTAACCAGTTTTTACAATTCCATATCCAATAAACATTTAGCTTGCCCGTCTGTTACTAATAGCTTAAAAAGCAAACATGGCAAAGAGCATTTATGATTATGTGGTGAAGGACCTTGGCGGTAAAACTGTACCCCTTAGCAATTACAAAGGCAAAGTATTATTGATAGTGAACATAGCTAGCAAATGTGGGCTTACCCCACAGCTAGATGGTATGCAGAAAGTATATGAGCAGTATAAGGACAAGGGCTTCGAAATACTGGCATTTCCTAGTAACGACTTTGCAGGCCAAGAACCTAAAAACGGTAACGAAATACAAGAGTTTTGCAGTGTAAACTATGGGGTAAGCTTTAAGGTAATGGCTAAGGACCATGTAAAGGGTAGCGATGCGCAACCACTTTACAAGTTTTTGGCCAAGGAGGCCAAAATCGCCTTTGTGGATAATTACCCGATGTGGAACTTTCATAAATACCTAATAGGTAAAGATGGCAGGGTGATAGATTACTTTGTGCCTGTTACTAAGCCCGAAAGCGGCAAAATTGCCAATGCCATTGAAGCGGCTTTGGCTGAAAAAACGGCATAATGGCAGCCGCACTATGTTAAAAAGTGGTGGCAGCCCAACGGCACAGAAATTGAGCAATAACAGTACTTTTGTAATCCTAATAACAACAAAATAAAATCAAAACATTATGGCAGTTCAATTAACCGACGGCAATTTCAAAGAGACCGTACTAGACAGTGATAAAGTAGCAATAGTTGACTTTTGGGCAGAATGGTGTGGCCCTTGTAAGGCTATAGGCCCTATGATAGAAGAGATAAGCAACGAATACCAAGGCAAGGCAGTAGTAGGCAAGGTAGATGTAGATAACAACCCTGAAACTGCTATGAAGTACGGTATACGCAACATACCTACCATCCTTTTTATAAAGAATGGCCAAGTAGTAGATAAGCAAGTAGGTGCTGTGCCTAAGGCAAACCTAGTAGCTATGTTGCAAAAACACCTATCGTAATTGATATACGAAATACTTATTCTTGTAGGGGCAATCAAACAATTGCCCCTACGTTTTTTATACGATGTTACAAGACCAACATTTTCCTGAAATAGAAAACCTGGAACTGCTTGCCAAGCAAGTGGTAGAGGGCTTTATTATTGGCTTGCACAAGTCGCCTTTCCATGGCTTCTCGGTTGAGTTTGCCGAGCATAGACTGTACAACCCCGGCGAAAGCACCAAGCACCTTGATTGGAAGGTGTATGCCCGTACGGGTAAGATGTTTGTAAAGCGCTATGAAGAAGAAACCAACCTGCGCTGCCATGTAGTGATAGATGCATCATCATCTATGTACTTTCCCAAAGATGAGCCGGGCAAAATGACCAAGCTGAAGTTTAGTATACTATCTGCCGCGGCCTTGTTCAACCTGCTTAAGCGCCAGCGCGACGCTGCGGGCCTAAGCATATTTACCGACCACGTACAGGTAAACACTGGTGCTAAAAGCAGCACCAAGCATATACAGTTAATGTACACGCAGCTGGAGAAGATACTCAATCAATCTCCACTAAACGTAAAGACCGATGCCGCCAAAAGCCTGCACGAGATAGCCGACACGGTACACCGCCGCAGCATGGTTATCATCTTCAGCGATATGTTCGACAACATAGATACCAAGAGCGCCGATGATTTGTTTGCTGCTCTACAGCACTTAAAATATAACAAGCACGAGGTTATCCTCTTCCACGTAGTAGATAAAAGCAAGGAACTCGACTTTGAATTTGAGAACCGACCGTACGAGTTTATAGATATGGAAACGGGCGAAAAGGTGAAGCTACAAAGCAACGAGGTGAAGGACTTTTATGTTAGTAAAATGAAGGCCTTTGAACA
>JAFDYM010000302.1 GCA_018267435.1 Bacteroidota bacterium
GTACCAAGCACATAATGTTGGCAGTTGGCTCGCTGCAAGGCTTATCTATGTTTATGTCAGTTATAAAATCTTGTAGCATGGCTATGTTATCCTCATCTACGCTCATGCTGCCGGCACCGCCTTGTAGCATGGTTATTTCGGCACTAGTGCTAGCGTTTACCATGGTCATATATACTGGTTGTGGCAGTGCGCTGTTTTGAGCGTTAAGGTAAGTGCATAGCAATACAAGGCCTAGTATAGGTAATAGCTTTTTCATACTCCGAAAAGTTTAAGATTATAAGGAAGAAGAACTGAACGATTAGCTTGTACTAACAATGTAGTGGCGCTTGCAAAATTTGTCAAGCCTTTTTTGAAACATTTTTTCAGAGCTGTTATAAGCTATTTGTTTTCAATGGTTTTTATTGTTGTTCAGCCCTTATGCCATGCTGTATTTTAGGTAGAAATACCGCATTGTAGAAATGTAGCACCTAATTCTATCGCTTTAAGCATGCCGAAGCAGCCCGTTATAGCGTAGTATTTGCACTATATAGCAATGTATAGCTTACCGTTAGTACACCCGATAGCCTTTTTGTGTAAAAAATGAGCAATTTGCCCTGCTGTTTCAGCAATAAATCCGAAATTCGGCAATTCAATTATTAGGCATGTCGGTAAAGGTAGAAGCACTAAGCAAAGTATATGGAGATCAACGCGCTGTTGATGGCATTTCGTTCGAAGTAAACAAAGGCGAGGTGTTGGGCTTTTTGGGCCCCAACGGTGCGGGCAAAAGCACTACCATGAAAATGCTTACCTGCTTTATACCGCAAACCGCAGGCACTGCCACCGTATGCGGCTACGACACCAGCAAAGAGCCGCTAGAAGTAGCCAAGCGCATAGGCTACCTGCCCGAGAACAACCCGCTGTATTACGACATGTACATAAAGGAATACCTCGAATTTATGGCTGGCTTGCACAAACTAGGCAAAGTAAGCAAGCAGCGTATAGATGAAATGATAGAGGTAACGGGCCTTACTGCCGAGCGCAAAAAAAAGGTGGCGCAGCTATCGAAGGGCTATAAGCAGCGCGTAGGCCTGGCACAAGCTATGCTGCACAACCCCGATGTGCTGATATTAGATGAACCCACTAGCGGCCTTGACCCCAACCAGCTAGTAGAGGTACGTGCGCTTATTAAAAAACTAGGCAAAGACAAAACGGTGATATTCAGCAGCCACATAATGCAGGAGGTAGAAGCGGTAGCTGACCGCGTGGTGATAATAAATAAAGGGAAAATAGTAGCCGACGATGCAACCATTAACCTACAAAATAGGGTCAATAACAACGTAGCTGCTATTGTAGAATTTAAGCAGAAAGTAGATAAAGCGCTGCTGGGCAACCTAAAGCGCGTAAAGCAGATAAGCGAGCACGACGGCAAGTGGTATATAACAGGTGAGGGTGGTGCCGATTTGCGCGAGGATATATTCAACTTGGCCAAAAGCCAAAATTTAACCTTGCTTTCGCTGTATAAAGAGGAAAGTAGCTTGGAAGATGTATTCAAGCAGCTTACGAAAGGATAAATTAACTTAAGCATAGGTATGGCGGTTATTTTTTATTAATTTCCATACCCGATTACCCAATTAACCCCGACACTGCCACGATGAAATTTAATTTTAAAGTAATTGTAAGTATATGCATAGCTACTATTGCATATACACAGTTTGCATATAGCCAAGCCAACTGCAACAATGTTGACTTTGAAGATGGCAACTTTACCAACTGGATAGGCTCGACAGGTACCTGCTGCCCCATATCTACACCTACCAATGGTATAGTGCCTGCACAGCATTCGGTAGTAAGCGGCGCAGGGTTCGATGTGGTAGTTCCTACTTTGCCAATAGTGTCGCCTTTTGGCGGCACCTACTCGGTAAAGCTGGGCAACGAAAACACAGGTGCCCAATCCGAGAAGCTACGGTACGATTTTCTGGTAACGGCGCAAAACCCAAATTTTACTTATCAATACGCAGTTGTATTTCAAGACCCTGGCCACTCGGCCAGCGAACAGCCCCGCTTTCAGGTAAACGTAAAAACGCAAGGTGGGCAACAGGTAACCTGTGGCTACTACAACGTGGTAGCCAGCGGTAGCATACCGGGCTTTCAAACCTATAACAGCCCCACTTATGGTACTATACGCTATAAAGATTGGTCGCTAGTGGCGGTAGATTTATCAAACTATATAGGCCAAACAATAGTTATCGATTTTCAAACGGGCGACTGCGACCTGGGTGGCCACTTTGGCTATGCCTATATTGATGCCAGCTGCAATCCACTGCAAATAACCAGTAATTATTGCCCTGGCGACCCTGTGGGTACACTTACTGCACCAGTAGGCTTTCAAAGCTACCAATGGAGCACAGGGCAAACCTCCCAAACCATAACTATAAACAGCCCCAACCCTGGCGATACTGTTACAGTAACTTGTGTTCCTTTTGCAGGTGGGCCTGCTTGTGCATCTAAACTGCAATATGTGTTTTTGCAATCGCCACCGGTTGATGCAAACTTTTCGGTAGACGTAAGTTGCGGCAACAGTGCAGTAGTACTTACCGACTCATCGACCATAGTAGCGGCTAATGCCCAAATAACTGGGTGGGAATGGATAGTGAACAATACGGTGGTTTCAACCAGTTCTACGTTTACATACGGCTTTCCTGGCCCTGGCACTTACCCTATTACCATAATAGCGCAAAGTAACGCAGGCTGCCCCGATACTTTAACCAGAACAGTAAACATACCGCAGGGTTTAGATGTAATTACTGCCACACCTTCTACCAGCAACTATAACGGCTTTGGTGTTTCGTGCCCAGGTGCTAGCGATGGTATAGTTTCAGTAACTGCCAGCTATGGCACTCCTCCTTACACTTTTGCATGGAGCACCTCGCCTAGCTCTACAGCTACTACTGTTTCCAACTTGCCCGCAGGCACGTATGTGGTAACAGTAACTGAAACTGGTGGCTGCCAAGTAATAGACACTGCAGTACTTACATCGCCCGATTCAATTAAAATATCGCCTTCGGCTACAGATGTGCAATGTTATGGCGAAAGCAACGGCAGTATTGACCTTAACCCTAGTGGCGGCGTATTAACACTTACCACCAGTTGGCAGCACAACAGTTCGCTTACAGCGGCTAGCGCCAGCGGTTTAGCCGCCAATACCTATGCCTTTACCATTACCGATGCCAACGGATGTACGTTTGATAGCTCGATAGCAATAAGCCAGCCTGCGGCACCTTATAATGTTTCGGGCCAAGTAACCAACGCCACCTGTTATAACGGCTGCAATGGCAGTATTGATGTAAACAACGTAAGCGGCAACACAGCGCCGTATACTTATTACTGGAGCACTATACCGCCCCAAACTACTGCCATAGCCAGCAACTTATGTGCAGGCCAATACACCATTACTATTACCGATGCCAACAACTGTACCACATCGGCGCCATTTACGGTAACCGAACCTAGCGAACTGTTGCCTAACGCCACTAAAACCGACTTGCTATGCAATGGCGATAACAGCGGTACCGTAAGCGCCAATGCTACGGGCGGCACTGCACCATATAACTATACATGGAACGATGCCAACAATAGCACCACAGCCAATGTTACAGGCTTAGCTATAGGCACCTATAATGTAACTATATACGATAGCTACCAATGTAGCGCTACCGCTGCTACTACGCTTACGCAGCCCGCCGTATTGCAGGTAGCGGCCACGCACCAAGATGTAGCCTGCTTTGGCGGCAATACAGGTAGGGCGTTTAGCACCGTACAAGGTGGTACTGCGCCATATAGTTATGCATGGAACACTAGCCCTGTACAAACTACAGCCACAGCTACAGGCCTTACAGCCAACACCTATAACTTAGCCGTGCTAGATGCACACAACTGTACTGCAGTAACTACTGCTACTGTAAGCGAACCTACCTTGCTTACTGCAGCTATAACCGATACGGTACATAATATATGCTATGGCGGCACTATAGGTAGCGCTACTGTAGCAGGCACAGGCGGCAGCTTGCCATACACCTATACTTGGAACACCACACCTGCACAAACTACTGCTGCTATAAGCCAGCTGGCGGCTAATACCTATATAGCTACTGTAACCGACGATAGCTTATGTACTGCAATAGCTACCGTAGTTATAACACAGCCTACACAAATTACTATTGCACCTACTGTGGCACCTGCACTATGCTATGATAGTGCACAGGGAAGTATAAGCTTGGCGGTAAGCCAAGGCACACCAGCACCTGGCGGCGGCCCCGCGGGTTACACTTATAATTGGAGCCCTAACGTAAGTACAAGCGAAACCGCTACCAACCTATTGGCTGGCACCTACAATGTAACGGTGTACGATGCCAACCAATGTTTCGAGGCGCGTACTTACACCATTAACCAGCCACCACAGCTAAGCATAGCTACTACGCACGACGATGCAAGCTGCTACAGCTACAGCGATGGCGTAATAAGGGTACAAGCAGGTGGTGGTACACCTAGCTACAGCTATTCGCTATGGCAGGCAGGTAGCCAGCTTTCGGCTAACAATAGCGGCACGTTTAACGGTTTGCCATTGGGCAGCTACGTGGCACAGTTTAGCGATTCGCATGGCTGTATAACTAATATACCTGTAAGCATACAGCAACCTACCGAGCTATTGGTGCAAAGCATATCTGCCGACTCGGTAAATTGCTTTGGCTACAGAGATGGTAGCATAACCGTAAGCGGTACTGGTTCGGTGCCGCCGTATACATATACTATCGACCACTTCTTTAATAATACCAGCGGCTATTTCTTCGACCTAGCACAAGGTACTTACCATGTAGCTATAACCGATGCCCACAACTGTAGCGTAACTACCACGGCTATAGTTAACGAGCCTTACGACCAAGTAGTAACTACTAACCCTACTGATATAACTTTAAAACTGGGCGAAACCAAGCCTGTGGTAGTACTAAGCAACTACGACCCTGCTACGCAGTATGCATGGAGTACTTGGCAAGGCCTAGACTGCCAAGATTGCCCTAGCGTAAACATTACCCTGTACGAAAGCTATACATATACTATTACCGTTACCGCGCATCCGCACGATTTGGATTGTAAAACAGTGGTAGATGTGCCAGTAACTGTAATACCAAACTATGACGTGTTTGTGCCGAACGCATTTAGCCCAAATGCCGATGGAGCTAATGACTATTTCGAATTTTTTGGCAACAAGCCGGCCATTAAGCAGCTAGAGGTAAAAGTATTTAACCGTATAGGCGAAAAGCTGTTTGAAAGTAACGATGTAAACTTTAAGTGGGATGGCACATTTAAAGGTGTGAAGCAGAACCCTGCTGTATACGTGTACACGCTTAGGTTAGTATTTTACGATAACCACGTAGATGAGCTGCGCAAAGGCAGTATAACATTGCTTAAATAACATAACTAGCTACATAACATACAACAGAGGGAGGCTTCGGCTTCCCTCTGTTGTTTTTGGTGGTACTTTTATTTGCCTCTTTCGCTTGTCATGTCTACGCTGTCCAAATACTGGCGGGTATCTTGTAATTTTTTAAAAGCTACTCGTTGTTGTTCCCACAATTCTTTATTGTCAGGATCTGCTTTAATGGCATCGCTTACCCGCACATATTCTGGATAAAACGGGGAGTTGCTGTACTTATAATTAATCAATACACGGGCCGGCATCAAAATCAATAACACAGCCCAGCCTAAGTACAATCCGTTGCGCAAAAGCAGTTTCTGATTATACTTATCTTTTGATCGGCTGTAAGCAACTAAGGTAACTATAAACACTATGGCGCATATAAAAGTGCCTTGATAAAGTAGCATATGGCCAAAGGGCCAAAACATAAATCGAAATAGAGAAGCAAGCACTACTAATGATGAGCCTGCAGTGTATGAGGCCAGTGCCAATGCCCTTTGGTTGCTTGTGCCTTCAGCCGTATTGCTGATAGCCTTTACGCCCAAGCCTATACATACGAATATGAGCGCAGTGCTAAGCAATAGCGACAATATATTGCCGCCTACTATGCCATTAATACTCATGGCAAATGCCAATAGGGTAAGAGCAACGAATATAGTTTCAAGTCTTTTCATGGGTGAGGTTTATATATATAGTGTAAGTGGAAAGTGTCTACTTATGTTCGCGCTCCTGCCTTATTATTTCTTGAAGCATATGATGTGTCTGTTTACGCAGCTCGCTATTGGTAGGCTCAGCATCGCTTGCTAGTACTGCTTGTTTATAAGCAGGGAAGAGCGGGTTGTGCCCATACTTGTATTCTATTATACTTAATGGACTAATAGAAAAAACTGCGCTTGCTATTAATGTGTATATAGCAGCGCGTATAAATAGCTTACTAAAGGTTTGCATGCCTTTGGCAAAGTATAAATAAGCTATAATACCAGCCACAGGCACTGCGGTAGCCAAGCCTGCCATGGCCATAATGCGGGCACTAGGCCATATGTTAAGCATATAAATCAAAGACAATACTATTACAGCCGACGATGAGCCGAGTGCATACGTAAGCAACTTCTCGGCAGATGACCTGCCAGCCAACTCTTCAGTGCTAGGTTTGCTGCTGCCATAGCCCCAGAAGGCTGATATAATATTGGTAAGGGCCAATGTGCCGCCTGCTAATGCTGTAAGCATGGCTATGCCGTTCACCTTGGCTAAGGCAAGCCCTACACTCAGCAGCAATAATGCTGCACTTGCATATTCTATTCTTCTAAGGTTCATAGGTTCTATTTTTTCAATAATACATATTTTGCAATAAAAAAGGCAACACTTCCGTGCTGCCTTTCTGTTTTATATCGGCAAGGTGATACTATCTCAAGCCTTTTTTCCAGTCTACACGCTCGGCTACTATTTGCTTAAGCTGCTCTATGTTTATGCGGTCTTGTTTCATGGTGTCGCGTTCGCGTATGGTTACGGTATTGTCTTCCAGTGTTTGGTGGTCAACAGTTATACAGTATGGCGTGCCTATGGCATCCATACGGCGGTAGCGCTTGCCTATACTGTCTTTCTCTTCCATAAAGCATTTAAAGTCCCACTTCAGTTCGTTGTATATCTCCTCGGCTTTTTCCGATAGGCCATCTTTATTTACCAATGGGAATATACCTATCTGCACAGGTGCCAGGAACGGTGGCAATGCCAACACCACGCGCTCGTTATCGCCATCTAGTTTTTCCTTTTTGTAGCCATTGCACATAAGCGCAAGGAAGGTACGGTTCAAACCTATCGAGGTTTCGATAACATACGGCACATAGCTTTGGTTCAGTTCGCTATCGAAGTATTGTAGCTTTTTGCCGCTTAGGTTTTGGTGCTGCGTAAGGTCGAAATCGGTACGGCTGTGTATACCCTCTATTTCCTTAATACCAAATGGGAACGCGAACTCAATATCAACCGCTGCATTGGCGTAGTGCGCTACTTTTAGGTGGTCTTTATAGTTCAGCTTCTCCTGAGGGAAGCCCAATGAACGGTGCCACTTCATGCGGTCAGCCTTCCACTTTTCGTACCACTCCATTTCGGTGCCAGGGCGCACGAAGAACTGCATTTCCATTTGTTCAAACTCGCGGGTGCGGAATATAAACTGGCGCGCTACTATCTCGTTACGGAACGCCTTGCCCACCTGTGCTATACCGAAAGGTATGCGCTGGCGGCTGGTGTTTAATACATTCAAAAAGTTAACGAATATACCTTGTGCAGTTTCGGGGCGCAGGTATATGGTGCTTGCCTCTTCGGCTACCGAGCCTACCTCGGTGCTGAACATTAGGTTGAACTGGCGTACTTCGGTCCAGTTACGGGTGCCGCTTATAGGGCAGGCTATTTCAAGGTCTACTATTATTTGGCGTACCTCGGCCAAGTCGCCAGCCTCAAGCGCAGCCTTAAAGCGTGCATTGATGCCATCGGCCTTTTCGCGGTTGCGCAGTACGTTGGGGTTGGTTTGTAGAAACATGGCCTTGTCGAAAGTCTCGCCGAATTTCTTCTCTGCCTTCTCTACATCCTTGTTTATCTTCTCCTCTATTTTGGCTACGTAGTCCTCTATCAGCACATCGGCGCGGTAGCGCTTCTTGCTGTCTTTGTTGTCTATCAACGGATCGTTAAAGGCATCTACGTGGCCGCTGGCTTTCCATGTTTTTGGGTGCATGAAAATAGCAGCGTCTATACCCACTATGTTTTCGTTCAATTGTACCATGGCTTTCCACCAGTACTGCTGTAGGTTGTTCTTCAGTTCCACGCCATAAGGGCCATAGTCGTACACTGCACCAAGGCCGTCGTATATCTCCGACGATGGGAAGATGAAGCCATATTCCTTACAATGCGATATGATAACCTGTAGGTCGTTCTGCGTGGTAGTAGTCTCTTTACTCATGTCGCGAAAATAAAAATTAGCAAATTACAGGCACTAATAATATAGCAGTAGCTCAAAAAATTACTTTTGGCAAGCCTTTTGAAATACTGTATTAAAACCTAACAATGAAACGTTTATTGGCCGCCTTATTAATGCTGGTAGTAGCAAACAGCTATGCGCAGAATTGGACCTACGAGAAAGATAAAGATGTAACCAACATGAAGGCCACCGTACAGCTATTGAACGATGGCGAAATGGCCGTGCTAAACCCCGATGGCAATCCAAGTGGCCGATATATATCGGAACAACTACCGAAGGAGTATAAAGTAGAAGGATTGCGAGTAACCATAAACGGCTACACGGGCAAAATACCCCCTTACGTGCGCATGATGGGTTCGCCGCTGTACATTACCAAAATATGGATAAGCAAGGCCGAGAAGAAAAAATACAAGCTTAGCAAGTGCAAGTACACCTTTAAAGGTTAGCACCCATGGCTTGCCACACCACCTCTTCAGGTACTGGAGCGGTTATACTTATCAGTTCCTTTTTTACAGGGTGCATAAACTCAATTTTACGGGCGTGTAGGTGTATGCTGCCGTCGCGGTTGCCACGGCGTGCGCCATATTTTACGTCCCCTTTTATAGGGCAGCCCATATTAGAAAGCTGTACCCGTATTTGATGGTGGCGGCCTGTGTGTGGGTTTACTTCTAATAAATAGTAGTTATCGCTACTGGCTAGCCATTTATAGTCAAGCTCGCAGCGCAGGCTGCCCTTTACCTCGGTACTATATGCCTTGCTTATGTTATGGCGTTCGTCCTTTTTCAGCCAGTTTATAAGCTTGCCCTCTTTACTAGGCGGCGGGCTTTGTACCACTGCCCAGTAGGTTTTCTTTATTTCTTTCTTTTGAAACATTTCGTTTACCCGGGCTAGCGCCTTGCTGGTGCGGGCAAGCACTACTATACCGCTTACAGGCCTATCTATACGGTGGCACACGCCAATAAATGCTTCGCCGGGCTTGTTATATTTTACACGTACATACTCTTTCGTTAAATCTTCGAGCGATGTATCTCCTTTTTGTTTATCGGGCTGCACCAAAACCCCCGAAGGTTTGTTTATGATTATCAAATGGTTATCCTCAAATAAAACCTTTAGGTCCTTATACGAAATTTCAAAATGATACTTATCAGACATTTTTCAAAGGTACAAAAACAACCTATCAATCTTTATAATGCGTAACTTCGACATTGTGTGAATGCATTTATTTAATTAAAACTTAAGCTTATGATGAAAAGAACCTTTACACGGTTATGTCGAGTCGTGCTTGTGTGTGTTACCGCCTTATTGGCAGTAGGCACCCTTAATGCACAGGTTTCGGCTTACACTTTTAGCCAATCTACAGGTACATACACGCCTATTACGAGTGGTACAGTAGTTGGTTACTCTACAGTAGACGATGCAGTATTTAATGGCCTACCAATAGGGTTTTCGTTTATATACAACAATGCCGCCTACACTACCTGGAACGTAAACGGCAACGGATGGATATCGTTAGGTGCAGCTACGCAAAGCACTACTTCGCCCCTTAGCAACACTAACACAGGCCCTACTACTAATAACGTAATATCGGCTGCCGGTGCCGACCTAGTGGGCGGTTTGCGTTTTACAGCTACTACTACCAATGCCAGCAACGTGCTTACGGTAGTAAGCGATGTATATGCCATGGCTGTAGGCGATACTGTTACTGCTACCAACCTGCCTGCAGGTACTACGGTAACAAGTATAGATACTGCCAATAACACAGTTACCTTATCGCAAGCGGCTACTGCTACAGGTACCACACAAGCTGTATCGGTAAACAATGGCGAAATAAGGTACCAAGTGTTGGGCAGCAGCCCTGCACAAGTGTTGGTAGTACAGTTTAGCAACTACCGCAGGTATAACCAAAACAATGTTGAAATCAACTTTCAAATAAAGCTATACGAAGCTACCGGACAGGTTGAGATACAGTATGGCGGCGTAAGGCAACTTGCGGCCAATACCACTAACAATCCCTTGCAAATTGGTTTAAGGGGTGCTACTAGTGCAGATTATAACAACCGCCTAACTACTACTAGCTGGACCGGTACAACTGCTGGAACCGCTAACAGCTCAACGGTTAGGCTTTCTTCTACAGTTACTCCACCACTAGGCCATAGCTACTTTTGGAGCGCGCCTAGCTGTGTAGCACCTAGCAATGTAACGGTAAGCAACGTATCTAGCAGCGGCGCTACGGTTACATTTAGGAAGCCACTACTAAGTTCACCTCAAAATTACGAATGGCGTTTGGTGCCTGGTACCAATGCTGCTACTAACGGCGTATTGCAAAACGGCTACACCGCATCGGCTAACGATACGGTGGTAAACATAGGCAGCCTTAACCAGCTTACTACATATAGCGTATATGTACGCAGCGTATGTGGTGCTGGCGATACCAGCGCTTTTACTACAATAGCTACATTTACTACTCCTTGCCCGGCTATTACTAGCATACCTTGGACAGAGAGTTTCGAGTCGATAGTAAGTGGAACCAACGTAACTGGCGAACCTACATGTTGGGCTAAAGCTATAGCTAGCGGTAGCAACAACTGGTCTACCCGCGCTACACCTGTAGGCACTAATAACAGGGTGGCACGTACAGGTACCGATTTTGCTTACACGCAATGGAGCACCCAAGCATGGTTAATTACCCCGGGCTTTAGCTTAACTGCTGGCACTAAGTACGAGTTTAGTTTTTACGGTGCAGCTAGCAGTATACAGTCATCTGGCCACAGCGTAAGGGTAGCCGTAGGTGCTGCGCAAAGTATTGCCGGTATGACTACTACCTTAGGCATGCTTAACAACGTACTTGACACCAATTACGTGCAGAACAAGTTCTTCTTTACACCTAGCACATCGGGTGTTTACTACTTTGGTTTAAAAGATAGCACACCTTCTTTTACACCAGATTATTATTTGACCGATGACTATGCCCTAAACATAGTGCCTACTTGTACGGCAGCTGTAGCAGGCACTACTTCGGCATCGGCTAATCCAGCTTGTGTTAACCAACCTATTACGTTAAACATAACAGGTGGTGGTACCGAAGATGGTATATCGTACCAATGGATATCATCTACCGATGGTATAAACTACACCCCAGTAAACGGTGCTACTTCAGCATCGCTTACTACCACTTTTACAGGTGCAACCTATTATAGGAACATAGTAAGCTGTAGCTTTAGCAGTACTACCGACACATCTTCGGTACTAATGGTTGCTGCAAACTCTTTCGAAAACTGCTACTGTACACCAAGTGCAACTACTTGTACTTCTGGCGACGTAATTGATAGCGTAGCTTTTGCAGGAATAAACAATGGAAGCACTTGCGGTACAAACGGCTACACATTCTATAATACGCCTACCGGCTCGGCTTACAAAACAATTAATTATCCTATTTCTGTACGTGTGCAGGATGGCGGTACTGAATATGTTTCGGCTTGGATAGATTATGACCACAGCGGTACATTTGATACTAGCGAATACAAGTACATAGGCAGCGGCAATGATGTTATAATAAATAACAGCATAACTATACCTGCAAACGCACTTACGGGTCCTACCCGTATGCGCATAAGGGTTAGGTTCAACACCCAGCTATTAAATACAGATGCTTGCTTGGGCGGCTTTACCTATGGCGAAACCGAAGACTATATAATAGACATACAAGATTTGCCAGCTTGTACCAACCCACCTGTGGCTGGTACTATAAGCGGCGATACTACCGTATGTACTGGCAACGTAACCCAGCTTACGCTTAGCGGCTATACACTGGGCACACAGCTACAGTGGCAAAAATCTACCGATAACGTAGCTTGGACCAATGTAGCAAATGCTACCTCGGCTACTGTAACTACCGATACGGTAACAGGTACTTTATACTACCGTGCTAGAGTTGTGTGCGTTGATACTTCTTACTCATCTGTAGTAAGTGTGGTATTGGCACCTGTTTACGAATGCTACTGCGCAGGCTTTACACAAAACTGTAGCGATGGCGATGTAATAGTGAGGGTACAGTTTGGTAACCTAGATAACAATACCGGCTATGCTTGTAACACCGGTGGTTACACCTTGTTTACAAGCCCAGTAGATACCTTCTATACAGGTAACATAGAACAAATGACTGTAACTGTAGGCGATGGCGGTACCGAGAACGTAGCTGTATGGATAGACTACAACCATAACGGTGTATTTGATACCAACGAGTTTACTGCATTAGGCTCTGCTAACGACGACGACGTGGTAAACAATATTTCGGTACCAGCCGGTGCCGATACTGGCTTAACCGTAATGCGTGTGCGCGTAAGGTTTAGTACAGCACTAACCTCAGACCAAGCATGTTACAATGGCTTTACTTATGGCGAAACCGAAGATTACTTGATATACCTTGCTCCGCCGCCGCCATGTGCTGCGCCAATAGTAGCAGGTACTATCAATGGCCCTTCTACTACGCAAATAGATTCAACAGAAACGTTTGTACTTACAGGCTACACAGGCAACATACAGTGGCAGTATTCTAATACTGTAGCTGCTGGCCCGTATATCAACTTTACCGGCTCTACTAACGATTCAATCGATATCACATTCCTAGGTGCCGATACATTCTACATCCGCGCTTACCTAACTGGCCTTGGTTGCGACCCAGATTCAACTGCGCCGTTCCAAGTAATAGTAGCTAAGAAAGCGGGCGACGATGTGTGCGATGCGATACAGCTAAACTTTGGCGTTAACGGTCCGTTCAGCACAGGCGGTGCTACCGTACAGGCTGGCGAAGTAGTTCCCGAGGACCTAGGATGCGGTGTTCAAAACGGCTGGTGTAACAGCGACTTGAACGCAACTATGTGGTTCAGGTTTACAGCGCCTGCTTCAGGCCGCGTAAGGGTACAATCGCCTGGTTCGGCAGGCAACTATGATAGCCAATTGGCATTGTGGGCTGCCCCAAGCTGCGATTCGCTACTTAGCGCAACGGGTGCTACACTAGTA
>JAFDYM010000303.1 GCA_018267435.1 Bacteroidota bacterium
GAGATTGAAGGACACCTATATAGCGGGCACGTATTGGGCAGCCCGGTGTTGCCGCAGCAAGTGCTTCATAAGCATCTGCTGTTTTCTTTTATATCTAGCTCTGTTCTTGGTTTAGGAAGCTCCCCGCTTTAGTGGCTAAGGAGCTTCCATATTGGAACCGAGATTGAAGGACACGTTCATGTGCGGGCATTATGGCGGCCACGCAATCGCCTTGGCAATTACCCACTTATAAAAGCATGGTAAAATTTGTTGGTATTCGTTTGATATGAGGTGTGCTTAGCCTTTGGGCCCTCCCGGTTGGAAGTTGCATGCTTTAGAGGCACGGCAACTTCCGTATTGGAACCGAGATTGAAGGACACATTCATGTACAGAGCATATAAAGGCAGCCTGTAATTGCCCCACCAGCATACACTTACAAAGTGCGCGCCGTGTTGGTTGGTTTTATATACCTACTCTCTAGTTCTTGGTTCGGAAACCCTGCCGCCATTGCAGCAGCAGGTGTTTCCATATTGGAACCGAGATTGAAGGACACGTTCATGTACGGGCACTATGGCAGCCACGCAATCGCCTCAGCAATTACCCACTTGTTACAGTTAAGGTGTTGGTGATGTATGTAGCACTATGCATGCGCCTGCCTGTTGGGCCCTCCCGGTTTGGAAGCCCTTAGCTTTTAGAGGCTAAGAGGCTTCCATATTGGAACCGAGATTGAAGGACACATTCATGTACAGGACATATAAAGGCAGCCTGTAATTGCCCCACCAGCATACACTTACAAAGTGCGCGCCGTGTTGTTGGTTTTATACCTACTCTCGGGTTTCGGTTTTGAAAGCCCTTCTACCATTGCAGTAGAAGGGGCTTTCATTATTGGAACCGAGATTGAAGGACGCTTTAGTACAGGCACAGCAGCAGCCCGTAATTGCCGTTTACGCAATTAACACATTGGGTAAATAAGAACGATGGGGTGATTTTTTAGTGCAACCTAATTGTTACTGCATATATGCGCGTAGCAAGCCGTGGTTGGTCTTTTCCTTTAAGCGCTGTATACACCTTTCTTTTATTTGGCGCACACGCTCGCGGGTTAGGTTGTATTCCTGGCCTATTTCCTCTAGCGTCATCGGCGTTTTGCCGTTTAGGCCAAAGTAGCAGGCTATTATTTCTGCTTCGCGCTCGCTTAGGCCCTGTAGCATCTGTGTTATTTCGTTCTCCACAGTTTTTTGCATCAGTTGGTCTTCGGCGCTGGCATCTTCTTTATCGTACAGCATATCCTTTAGGCTTGTGCTGCCTTCGTCTTCGCTGCTGCCTATTACCTGGTCGGTACTTAGGGTTACAGTATTTACTCGGAAGTATGCTTCTATTTCATCTTTGGTCATACCGAGCATTTCCATTAGCTCTTCCACGTCGGGTTCGCGTTGAAACTCTTGCTCGAATTTTTGAAAAGCTTTAGTGATTTTGCTGTAAGCACCTATTTTGCTGACCGGTAGGCGTATAATGCGGCTTTGTTCTACTATAGCCTGCATCATGGCTTGGCGAATCCACCATACGGCGTAGCTTATAAACTTAAAGCCGCGGGTTTCGTCAAATTTTCGGGCTGCCCTTATCAAGCCTAGGTTACCTTCGTTTATAAGGTCGCTTAGTGGTAGGCCCTGGTTTTGGTATTGCTTGGCTACGCTTACTACAAAGCGCAGGTTTGCTTTTACTAATATCTCCAGCGCATCGCTGTCATCTAACCGAATTCTCTTAGCCAACTCTGCCTCCTGCTCCGCAGTTAGCAACTCATTCTTCGCTATTTCTCCTAGGTATTTCTCTACCTGTTCGTTTCGCTCTGCAATGTTGTGGGTAATTTTTAGCTGCCTCATAGGCTTTCCTTTTTACTTCGGTTATTAATTATGCATTCTTTTACGCCACCTGTCGGCAAAAGGTTTCACTACCTCTGCCTCTTTTTTAAAAATCTTCTTAGCTACTCATTTTCCGCTGTTTAACTACTGCTCAAATTCAATACCAAGCCCCGTTTGGGCCTGTTTTTCGAGTATTAATACCTCAATAATCTATGCCATAAGCCTAAGCTATGTATTAATTAAAGAACAGGCTAGTATGCTTTAGTCTACTAAGGCGCTTACTCACCCCCTGTCGACTTATGTCTCCCGATAGCTATCGGGACCCACTCTATAAAGATAGAGGGGGAAATGCAGCACTTATGCTCTGCTGCTGACCTACATCAAATGATGCACAAATCTGTTCCCTTCTCTTTTTAAAGAGAAGGGCTAGGGATGAGTTTGTCTTCTAAGTCTTCAAAGAACAAAAAAAGCCCCACCGGTGAAGATGGGGCTTTGTATAGCTATTAGTTACAGTACCAACTAGTTGGCTGCTTCCTCAAGTAGGGCCTTCCTCGACAATTTGAATTTACCTGTTTTATTGTCAATTCCCAAAAGTTTAACTTTCACTACTTCGTTCTCTTTCAATACACCTTCCATTGTTTCTAGGCGCTTGTTAGATATTTCAGATATGTGAAGCAAACCTTGCTTACCAGGCATAAACTCAACAAACGCACCGTAAGGCATGATAGACTTAACAGTAGCCTCGTACACCTCGCCTATTTCAGGCACGGCTACTATGGCCTGTATGCGGCGGCGGGCGCCTACTATACCCTCTTGGTTAGGAGAGAATATCTGTATTTTACCTTGGTTGCCTATTTCTTCTATTACTATAGTAGTACCGGTTTCGCGCTGCATTTCCTGTATCACTTTACCGCCAGGTCCTATTACGGCACCTATGTACTCCTTGTCTATCATTATCAGCTCTACGCGTGGTGCGTGTGGCTTGTAGTCTTCGCGTGGTGCGCTTAGGGTCTTGTTCATTTCGCCTAGTATGTGCAACCTACCGCGCTTAGCTTGGTCAAGTGCTTCTACCAATAGTTGACGAGATAGACCTTTGATTTTTATGTCCATTTGGCAAGCGGTGATACCATCGGCAGTACCGCATACTTTAAAGTCCATATCGCCCAAGTGGTCTTCGTCACCCAATATATCCGAAAGGATAACGTATTTGCCAGTTTCTTCGTTGGTTATCAAGCCCATAGCTATACCGCTTACAGGCTTTTTAATCTTCACTCCAGCATCCATTAGTGCTAATGTACCTGCACACACCGTAGCCATAGATGATGAACCGTTCGATTCCAATATATCAGATACTACACGTATAGTGTAAGGAGAATCAGCAGGCAACATAGTTTCCAAAGCGCGGTGCGCCAATGCACCGTGGCCTATTTCCCTACGGCCTGTACCGCGTGGTACTCGTGCCTCGCCAGTACTGAATGGTGGGAAGTTGTAGTGCAACAAGAATTTCTTCTCGTAGTTGTATATAGCGCCATCTATCAACTGCTGGTCAAGCTTGGTACCAAGCGTTACAGTAGTTAATGATTGTGTTTCGCCACGGGTAAACAGTGCCGAACCGTGTGGACCAGGCAGGTAGCCTGCTTCGCTCCATATAGGGCGAACTTCATCCATTTTACGGCCGTCAAGACGCTTGTTTTCGTTTAGCATTACATAACGTACTGCATCGTACTCAACTAGGCCCCCGTATAGTTTCAATTGGAAGGCATATTTCGTCCTGTCCTCTTCGCTTATTGTTTCTAGAAACTCGGCAAATATGTTACCGAACAATTCGCTACGCTTATGCTTATCGGCTAGTTCCATACCGGCTACGGCACGGGCTTTATCGTAAGCAAAGTCGTATATAGCCTTGCGCAACTCTTCGTTGTGCGTTTCGTGTACGTATTCGCGCTTAACGGTAGTGCCTTTTTCAGCTTCTAGTTCTTTCAATACCGCTACTTGTTTCACAATCATATCTTGTGCAAACAACACAGCATCAACCATTTCGCTTTCGCTTACTTCTTTCATTTCGCCTTCCACCATTACTATGCTGGTAGCAGAAGCTGCTACTATCAAGTTAATGTCGGTGCCTTCGCTTTCTACATCGCTCTTGCTAGGGTTTATTACTAGCTGACCGTTGATACGCGCTACGCGTACTTCAGAGATAGGGCCGTTGAAAGGTATATCCGACACTGCTAGTGCTGCAGATGCTGCCAAGCAAGCAAAGCCGTCTGGCAGTTCGTTCAAGTCGCCCGATACTAGGGTAACCTGTACTACTACGTTAGCATGGAAATCTTCAGGGAATAATGGACGCAAAGCCCTGTCTATCAACCTAGAGATAAGTACCTCATCATCGGTTGGTTTGCCTTCGCGCTTAAAGAATGAACCAGGAAAACGGCCTACTGAAGCCATGTTTTCGCGGTATTCTACCGTTAATGGCATAAAATCTACGCCATCTTTTGCTGTTTTATCGGCACATACGGTAGCCAATAGCATGGTGTTGCCGTATTTTACCAATGCCGAACCATCGGCCTGTTTAGCCAATTTGCCGGTTTCGATCTCAACTATTCTTCCTCCGCCGAGATCAATCGTCTTTTTAATAATGTTCATCTTGTTTTGTTTAAAATTTTTATCTGTGGTATTCTCTTAACCTAGCTAAGCAAATTCCTAATTTATAAGGAGGGAAGGTAAAGCTTGAATTTGCTTTTTTTATCCCCGAAGCCCATCCCAAAACCTGCTTCGGCGCACCCTAAACCTAAGGGCCAATTTCATCTGCAATATAGCAAAAAAAGAAAAGGACGGCGGTAGCGCCATCCTTTTCAGTAATTTATTACTTACGTATGCTCAATTTCTCAATTAGTTGACGGTAACCCATCAAATCTGTTTTCATCATGTAGTTAAGTAGCCTTCTTCTTTTACCTACCAGCTTTATAAGTGCGCGGGTGTTAGCGTAGTCTTTTTTATTGGTAGAAAGGTGACCTGATATGTGGTTGATCCTAGCAGTGTACATAGCTATCTGCGCTGGTGTAGAACCAGTATTTGTTTCAGAACCGCCGTACTCTTTAAATATCGTCTTCTTTACTTCAGATGTAACTTGCATTGTAACTTGTCCTTTTAATTATTGGAGCGGCAAAATTAATAGCTTTTCCGAAAATTCCAAACCCTTTTGCCCCAGTTTGCTAAAAATATAGGACGAAGGTATAAAATAAGTGGATAGTTAATAAACACCATAGTTTTAAAATACTGTTTCCGCCGCCATTTTAAGCAGAACTGGCTACGCTTCA
>JAFDYM010000304.1 GCA_018267435.1 Bacteroidota bacterium
ACCATGTTGTATACCAGTTGTGTAGTGATAAGTCATATATCCACCAAATACACCACCAATATTAGCAATGGTATTATTACTGATTATTACTTCATCATTAGGAGCTTGATTCCAAATTCCTATAGTTGCTGAGTTAGCAGTAATATCAGTAGCATCGCCATTGCCATAATTAACTATACTATTTGCAGAAGTGCTACCGCCTATCGTATTGTTCGAAATCACAACCGACCCATACTCATTCCTTACACCTATAAAGTTTGTATATATCAATCCATTTAAAGTCATGTTTGAAATAGTATTGCCTATTATCTGAGTGCCAGCATAAGGAGACGCCCCTCCATTCAAGGTATTAATTGCAACAATCTCCCCATCGCTATGGTTGTTATTCCAAGTTCCTGTAATATCAGGATTAGGTAAAGCATTTCCTCCTATCTTGTTATAAGATATACTGTGCCCTCCGCCATTTCCTGTTTGTAATATGATAGGATATTGAAAATATGAAGGAAAGTTAATCGGTTCAAAAATTGAGTTCCCTATAATATTTATACTATCACCAAAGCCAGCACCACTATTATTCTGAATCAAGTTTACTGCGCCATTTATAAAGTTAAATAACGCGTTATTCGAAATAGTGATGTTTGATTTTAGAGGCACACTACTAGCTGTTGCGCCGCCGCCATATACCAATTGGGAAGGAGCATTTGTAGAACTTTGAGTTAAATCAGATCTGTTTCTAACAAAGTTACTATCAATAGTAATATATCGAATTGCTTGTCCCGTGCCGCCTATACCCGCAAAAGATATAGTTCCCGGGCCAAAACCTGTAGTAGCTTGGCTGTTACCTTCTATAGTACTGTTCTTAATCGTAATATCCTCAGTAGCACCACTTGCCACACCATTAAAGAAAAACACAGGTGTATTCTGAGACTGCCTAAAAAGGAAGTAATTACTTGTTCCATTATAAGCCCCATCAAATGTTACTCGCTTCGCACCAATCAAAGATATCATTGGGCTACCGCCTGTAGATTGGGTTATCTGGCGAACTACAGCTTGGCTCGGCCTAATCAATACACTATAGCCTATTCCGCAATATTCAGGTATAACTCCTAGTGGCTGATAAGCGACGTTCTCATTTACATCGCTTATCACCTCTACCGTAAGGTTTCCATTTAAGCCGCGAGTATTAAGAGCATAGAACAAACCAAGTGGCCCATTAAATGTTGTATAAGTACCACCTGTACCTACAGTTACAGTGCCCGACAAGGGGTCTTGGAATGATAGTACACCTGCAGTGGTTAAAGCAAAGTTTGGCGGAGTAACTACTGTTGCAACATTGCTATGCAACGGAGTATTGTTACTTTGCTGAGAATATCCAACATTGAAAACAGGTGCATCATCCTGTGCTACAAAATAATACTCGAATTGATCACCTTGCACAACCGTCGCGCCTAATAAAGTATAGTCAACTACAAAATTCCATGTACTAACATTGCTATTGCCCGATACAAACGTTCCTTCGATAGAAGGGTACGCACCCCAAGCATTTACACCCGAACCGGCAGATTTGCGCATGTACATCCGCGGCTTGTTACTGGAAAGCGAAATGCCCGTATGTATGTCGGTAACCGTAACTTGAATGCTTGCAGGTTGAACAATACAAATGTCCTGCGTAGGAATAGGTGTGTACGTAATAACAGGTGGAAAAATATCAAGCATTAGGAACAAGCCTGCATCCGCACCTATATCAGTTGGCGTATTTATATTCCTTACATCTCCATCAAAGTCATCTAGGATGTAACTTGTGTTTATACCATTACCCTCTGCTATGGTAGGGCTTTGTATATGCAAGTTTGGCACTGCTGCTAATGGTGCAACATAATTTGGTGCACCTACTAGGGAGTTAACATCTTGACCCGAAGAGGCACTACTCCATGAGTTAAGAGTTGTATAATCAACTGCTGGGTTACTTGTTCCTATTAATATACCATTTGCATTTGGAGCATATACAATATTGTAATCACTAATTATAGATGTAGTGGTATTAGTAAAGTACATAGCACCATAGTGCTTGCCTGTTCCACCACTACGCTCATTAACAAATATGTTGTTGCGAACTGTATCTTGATTGGTAGAGTTTTTCCTGAAGGCAAAAGTATTCGATGTGCCAGATGATGCAGCACCGCCTACATATACACTATTAAAGTAAATGCGTGTGCTATATGCACCATCTTTCAATATACCATTTACAACACTAGCGTCATCAATGGCATTGCCACCAGCATCGTAACCCAAGCGCACCATGTTATTAGTAGCCACACATACCGAGCTTAAATGTAAGCCAGTAATGGTTGCACCCGCTACAGCATTCGACTGTAAGTTGTATACAAAATTCTTATTCACATTGGCTACACCAGTAGTAGCCTGGTAATTAATACCAGTAACAACTGGCGTACCTGTGGCAGCACCATTCACTAAATTATAAACCGTATTACCTGTTATGTTATTTGCAAACGCTCCGTTTATCAATGATATACCTACTACAGAAGAAGCACTACCAACACCAGCACTTGCACTATAGCCAGTTATATTTCTTACAGTATTACCTGTTATGTTATAGTAGGCATTACCACTAGCCAATATACCCGATGCTTGTTGGTTTGCAGTATTTGCAGTAGCATTCAAGTTGCTTATGTTCGAAATAGTATTGTTGCTAATAACAGGAGCATAGGTGGCCGCAACTACTGCCGTTATACCGCTCGCAGATGAGGCCGTTGATACAGCGCCACCTCTTACCATTATACTGTGTGGTACATTAGTACTACCTATTGTGTTGTTTACTATTGTATCGTTACCAGCCGTAGTACTTACGCCTATCAAGTTAATAGCATTGCTAGATGTGCCTACAGCTTTAATACCAGCTATGGTATTACCATCTATTTTTGTAGCAGTAACGCTCTCCGTTTTTATACCGTTTACAGTACCACTGTTAGCGGTAATGCTTACCGCTATAGATGCAGTATCTGTAGTAGAGCCAATATTATTACCTAGTATATTTACCCAGCTAGGTGTACTTACATATATACCCGAAAAGGCATTGCTACCAGTAGCAATATTTGTACTTGCTATCGACACATTCTTTATGCTGTTACCTAATACCGTTGATAGGGTAGAAGCTATTGAAGCCACATGTATACCCGCATACTGCATAGTTGTAGCGCTAGTGTATGCCATGGTGCCATTGCCTAAAGCATCTACTCCACCTATTTGGTTACCTGTAATATTGAAGCCACCAGCCGTAGTATTATTTATGCGGATACCTGTATGCAGCACAGCACCTACGCCCGTTCGCGCAACCGTTTGATATATCCTATTGTTAGTTATATTAAAGCTATTGTTACCTGTATTTACCAATATAGCAGAAGAAGCTATACTTGCACTGTAGTTATCATAAATATTACAATCGGCAATAGTTACATCGTTGTTATCGCGGCTTGTTGTGCCTATTGCCAATACACCGTAAGTAGGGTAGTTAGTATTGTAGGCTTTTATATCGCAAGTAGTTATCGAAATATTATCGTTACCCGTGCCTGAAGTAGCAGCGGCGCCTATAGTAACCACACCATGGGTAGTGCTGTTGGCTCCACCTTCTAGTATACAGTTATTGATAGTAATACCAGTTGCATCATTAGTTAAATTTATAGTAGAAGCGCTGGCACCCGCTAGTGTATTGCTAAACTTCAAATACTTGTTTGTACCTGAGCCACCATTAAATATTACTCTATCTGCACCATTTATACGAAACAAACCTGGGTTGCTACCACTAGTACCCGATACCGAGCGCAATACGTTAGCATCTGGTTCGATAGTTACTGTATATCCACCTAGGCCGTTTTCATTCCATTGGTTCAAGGCTACGCTACCATCTTCAATTGTTATATCAGATACAACGCGTAATATTAAGTTGCCATTAAGAGCAGGCACTTGATTGATAGCATTGAAAACACCCACATTGGTGGTAAATACTCCATAATTACCACCTGTACCTACTGTAACTACACCACTACATGGTAATAATACGAAGTAATTTGGGGCACCCGTTGTAGGGAAATTTGCCGCAGTAAGTGCTACGCCTGCTACAGGTGCAGCCAAAGCAAGCGTACCCGAATTAACAGTAGTATTGGCTGATGCATCTTGCGCTATTACAAAATACTGGATACTATCATTGGCATGTGGTCCTCCATACAACAGGTTGAAATCAAGATTGAACGAAAAGGGTGATGTTGTGTTAGTTGCCACAACATACTTCCAACCTTGTGTAGCCGATGTGTTTCCATTATATGTATTTGCATCGGTAGTACGTTTGAAATATATTCTGGGCGCAGTGTTACCTACTGTACTTACAGACACGTTATCGGTAATAGTAGCCGAAACTGCGTAAGGCATATCGTTACAAGCATTAGTATATGCTGTGTAGCTTATACTTGGTGGTAGTATATCTTGTGGTAAAAACTGACCTGCATCCGCACCTATATCTGTTGGTGTATTCAAGCTCCTATCATCGCCATCAAAGTCATCGTTTATGTAGCTTATAGCTATACCAGCAGCCTCGGCAGCAGTTGGGCTTTGCAAATGCAAATCGGGTACTGTGCTTGTAGCACTAACAAAATTAGGCGTGCCTACTAGCGAGTTCGCATCTTGCCCTATAGTAGTAGTATTCCAAGTTGCCAATGTATAATCTACAGTAGGTATGCCCAAGGCACCAGCACCAAATGGAACGCCATTTGCATTAGGCGTATATAGGAGATTATAATTGCTATTTACAGCTGCAGCGGTAGCGGCCGTAGTTGTTACTGCATAGTTTTTACCAGTACCACCTGTACGCTCGTTTACAAATATATTGTTGCGAAGAGAATCCTGTGTGGCAGTAGATTTTCTAAAAGCATAAGAGTTTGCCGCACCGCTAGATGTACCACCTATGTAAATGCTATTGAAGTAACTACGCGTTGTTACAGTACCATCTTTAAAAATACCATTTATCACAGGTAAATCTATCGATGCACCAGCAGCATCGTAGCCCAAGCGTACCATGTTATTGCTTACAATACAAACAGTACTTATATGTATACCCGTAATACCCGATGTGGGAAAATTGCTAGACTTTAAGTTGTAAACTAAATTTTTACTTATAGCAGAAAACGCCGTACCTCCAGAAAAATGTATCCCCGTTACAGTAGCAGCACCCGTAGTGTTGTTGTTTGATAAGTTGTAGATACGGTTTCCACTAATGGCATGTGGTGTAGTATTGGCCGATGTTTGAGTAATACCTACAATAGATGAAGATGCACCTACACCACTAGTAGAAAGTCTAGTGCTAAGGTTAGCAATAGTATTGCCGGTAATAGAAAACACACCACCACCTGAAGTAGAGATACCTATACCCGTACCCGCCGAACCAGTATTGTTATTGGTAATATTCTGTATGTTGTTATCTCGTATGCT
>JAFDYM010000305.1 GCA_018267435.1 Bacteroidota bacterium
GCCGTATATGCCAATGTGCTTATAAAAAGTTACAGGTTGCGGGTTGCTTGTTGCGCGTTGAAAAGGGATAATGCTGCGGCTGAAGTAGAGGGCTTGCAGGTGTTTGTTTACAGTTACCTTAACGCGGGCGGGGTTGCGCAACACATCGTCTAGCTCGTGCTGCTTTATAAGCGTCGCTATCTGTGTGCCGGGCGAGTCAAAACAACGCGCCAAGGTATCAATCTGTTCGGGCTGAATGAAGGGTTCATCGCCTTGTATGTTTATCACCACATCTACATGGCTTTTGGCAGCTACTTCTGCGCAGCGCTCGGTGCCGTTGTTATGCTGCGGACTAGTAAGCACCACGTCGCCTCCGAAGCTTTGTACCTCGCGGCATATGCGTTCATCATCGGTGGCTACTACCACATCGCATAGCAGTTTGCATTGCTTAGCCTGCTCGTACACGCGGCGTATCATGGTTTTGCCATGTATATCTACCAATGGTTTGCCAGGAAAACGGCTCGACGCATAGCGCGCAGGTATTACTCCAAGTATCTTCAATGTTTACAGTTTATCTACCACTAAATAATTTGAACGCAGTGCCAGCACTTTTACGGCATCACCTTTAGGTATAAAGCCTGTATCGGCCACACAGTCGTAACGCTCCCCTCCTATTTCTACCTTGCCCGCTGGGCGAAGGTCGGTAGCAGCGATGCCCGTGCTACCCACCAGCGCGGCAAAAGCGTTATCGCGCACGGTGTAGCCATCGCTGGTTTTCATCTCTGCCTGCACACCCATTTTTTTAAAGGTGCTGCTATTAAATATCTGCTGCCCGAAAGCCAACAGCAACAATAGCGGTAATGCCATAGCCACCGTTACCATTAGGAACGACAATGCCACCGAACCGATAGGGACAAATGTAAAGTCGAATACAATGTTGCGCACTAGTGCTAGTGTAAGACCACTTATAACCAACACTATGCCCGATATGCCTGTAATACCGAAGCCAGGTATTACAAATATTTCGAGCAGGATGAGAATGACACCTACTATGAACAACAGTATCTCCCAGTTAGCTGCAAGCCCCTCAATGTACAGCGGTGCAAAGTACAGCAGCGCAGCCACGGCAGATATGCCGATGAACACAAAGGTGCCCGGCGTTTTAAACTCCATGTATATACCACCGAAAATAACAAGCAGCAATAGGCCCGATACCGCAGGACTAATCAGCCACAGCATCAGCGCTTCCGACCAGCTAGATTCATGCTCTACTAAGGTGTAAGTACCGCCGCTTAGCTTGGGTAGTATCTCCTCTACACTCTCTACTTGGCCGTTGCAGTAGCCGTACTTTATAGCCTCTTTGGTACTGAAGGTTACAATTTTACCTTTTGCTTTTACGCTGTCTATCTCTAGGTTTTCGTCCGTCATGCCCTCGGCTATTAGCGGATTTCGACCTGTTTCCTCGGCGGTAGCGCGCATCTTTTTGCGTATATAGCTTTGGTACTTTTCGGGCATCAGGTCGCCGTTTTGGTTTACTACGCTGGCCGCGCCTATGGTGCTGCCGGGTGTCATGTATATCGAATCGCAGGCTATGGAAATCAATGCCCCTGCCGATGCAGCGTTGTTCTGAATATACACTATGGTAGGTATTTTAGTACGCAGCAGGGCGGTGCGTATCTTGTCGCCATCGTCTACGGTACCCCCATAGGTGTTAAGGTTTACCAAAATATAGCTTGCCTTTAGGCGCTCGGCCTCGGCTATGGCGCGCTCGGTAAGCTTGCTCATACCTGGCGCTATTTCCTCGTGTATATCAAAGGTATACACAATTTTTTGCTGTGCCTGTATGTTTAATATAGTACACAGCAGTATGGTGATTGTTGTTAGTATGTTACGTGTTAGGCGCATGGTTAAGGCAATGTGGCAATAGCTTTGTGAAATATAAAAATAAAAGAATTGCTATGAGGAAGGTTCTGTTGTGCATTTATTTTGGTGTGAGCGTGTTAATGATAAACGCGCAGGAAACGAAGCATACCGTTAAAGCAGGCGAATCTTTATACGCCATAGCACGCATATACTCGATAAGCGTAAAGGATATAGTAGCGGCCAATAGCAGCCTAAACGGCGGTAGCGATATAAGGCCCGGCCAAGTATTGATAATACCCGGCAAAGGCAGCAACACTACTACCACCGCTGCACCGCCTAGGGCTACTGCGGTAAGCACACCTGCTGCCACGCCTAAGGCAACTACAAACGCTACACCTAGCCAACCCGTAAAAGTGCGTACGCATACCGTAGCTAAAGGCGAAACCTTTTATGCTATATGCAAAAAGTATGGCGTAAGCAGCACCGATGTAAAGAAGTGGAATAACCTAAGCGACCTTAACGTGCGTATAGGCCAAAAACTGATAGTAGCTAAAGAGAACAAACAAGCCAGCTACACACCAGTGGCAGTTGCCAGTACACCCGATACACAGTATCAGCAAGAGGACGTGCGCCCACGCAACGAAGCGATAATACCTAACGATAAACCTAGCAGCCTAGCCGTAGAACAAGAGCAGATAGCCGCCGCTGAACGTGCCAAAGAAGCCGCTGAGTTAGCAGCCAGCAAGCCTGCACCTGTTAGCGAGGGCTTACGCACCAGCAGCAGCAACCCGGGCGAATACCGTGGTATATTCAATAGCTATCCCGTAAATGGATATAAGATAAAGAAGAACCGCGGCGCGGCTACATACTTAAACGACAATACCACAGGCAACCAATATTTAGCATTCTACAACGGTGCGGAGACAGGCAGCATTATACGCGTAACGAATATGATGAACCTAAAAACCATCTACGTAAAGGTAATGGGCAAGGTACCACCAGCCGATGCA
>JAFDYM010000306.1 GCA_018267435.1 Bacteroidota bacterium
GTAGGCTTAAAGCTGTTGGATGCCGATGTGCGCAAGTTTTCGGTGGCAGAGAATGTGGTAGATATAAGCAAGCTGAGGCTAGACGGCGCCGATGTAAGTGTAGCCCTAATGAAACGTATAAAAGGCCCAGAAGATACGGTGCCTATGAACATACACTTTATGCCAGGCGAAATGAAGTTGAAGTTCGGAGAGTTTGCATTAACCAACTCGCACTTTAGCTTGAACGACTTAAACAGCGACACCATTAAAGCCAAGGGCATGGACTTTAAGCACCTCGACATTAAGGACATAAACCTATTTGCAGAGAACGGTGCCATAATAGCGGACACCATATTTGCCGATGTAAAACTGCTAAAGGCTGAAGACCGAAGTGGGTTTAAACTAGATAACCTTTCGGCCAATGCAAGGGTATCGGTAAACGACATAAAGCTTGACAGCTTGGATATTAAAACGCCTTATAGCCATATAACCAATAGCCTTGCATTTAGGTACGAGCACTTCCGCGCCTTCAAGCATTTCTTAACCGATGTAAAGATGAAGGCAGACCTAAAGGATACCAAACTTGCATTAAAGGACCTCTGCTATTTTGTACCTGCGCTTGAACAAGTATGCCACAACAACTTTTATATAAACGGCACTATAACGGGAAGTGTAAGCAACCTACGTGGCAAGGGGGTAAGCATACGTACAGGTAGCAATACGGCTTTTATGGGCGACTTTAACATGCGTGGTTTACCCGATATATTCGAAACATCGCTCAATATGCGTGTACAAAGGCTGAGTACTACAGTGGCCGACTTACAACGCATTTACCCTAAGCTAAAAGTACCTGCCAATGTAAACACCCTAGGGCTTGTAAACTTTACAGGAAGTTTCGATGGTTTTGCTACCGACTTTGTTGCCAAAGGGCAATTGACTACCGCCATTGGTAGCGCTACCACCGATGTGAACTTTAAATACAACCGCGAAACCAATAAGAGTGCCTATAGTGGCGACCTTGCCATGAAGGACTTTAACCTAGGCAAGTTTTTAGGCAACGAAGAGCTATTGGGTAAGGCATCGCTTAGTACTAAAATAAAGGGCAAGGGCATAACTATCGAAAGCCTTGATGTAAACCTTGACGGCAACATAAGCAGCATAACATTAAAAGGCTATGAGTACAAAGATATAGCCATAGTAGGCGAGGTAGTTAAGAAATCGTTTGCAGGTAAGCTAAGTATAGATGATGAAAACCTTGCTATGGATTTTGATGGCAAGGTGGACCTTACCAATAAAGTGCCTGAGTTTAACTTTACTGCCAAGATAGATACTGCTATACTGCAAAAACTAAACATAGGCAAGCAGAACATAAGCCTTGCAGGTAACCTTACTGCTAACTTTTCGGGTAGCAATATTGATAATATAGAGGGTGATATAAAGCTTAGCAAATTCGAAGTAACACGCGACAGTACGTATGCCTTTATAAATTACCTAACGCTGGAGGCAAGCAACCTAAGCGAAGGTAGACGTAAGTTAAAGTTAATATCGGACGTGGCTGACGGCGAGGTACTAGGCAAGTTTACAGTAAAAGAATTACCAAAAGCGCTATACCGATTTGGCAAAAGCACCTTTACTCGTGGCTATGTAGATACTACCGCGCTTGAAAACCAGCAGAGCTTTACGCTTGACCTACGTGTAAAAGATACGCGCGACCTACCTAAAATACTGCTGCCACAGCTTAAAACATTGAAGGACACAAAAGTACTTGCCGAGTTTAACAGCGCGAACAACTTTATGCAGTTATCACTTTATACTCCGGTGTTGCAGTATGGCAACTTTAAAGCTACGGAGCTTGATATAGCAGGTGGGTCAACCGATGGGGAATTTGATTTTAGGGCAAACGTAAACAACCTATTTAGTGGCGATAGCTTAATGCTAGATACGATAAGCGTAACATCGCGCACGCTTGCCAATAAGGATGTACAATTTGAAATACTTACTGCCGATAAAAAACGCTACAACTATGCTGAAATAGCTGCCGTACTTACACCAAGCGTAGGGCGTGCTGTGCTAAGATTCGATACTTCGGATGTGAAATTGGGCAACTACCACTGGCACTTTAATGAAGGGAACTATATAAGCCTAGAGGGCAAAAAGATAGTAACGAACAATCTTACCTTTAGTAGCCTCGACCAAAGTATATACGTATCTAGCTATCTAAAAGGCGATACCTCTACCTCGGTAAAGCTAACCTTGGCCAATACCAGCATTAGCGATTTTACAGGCATCTTCACCAATAAAATGCGCGACCTAAAGGGCTATATAAACGGCAGTATAGTGTTAGAAGACGTGTTTAGCAAACCCACCATATATGCCGATATGGTGGCAGAAGACTTTATGCTGGGCAACCAAATGATAGGTGACGTAAACATAGAAACGGATGTAGATGATGAGAAGAAACGCATTAATGTATATGCCTCGGTAAAAAGTGCTGTATATAAAGGCAACTACAATTCATTGGAAGCAGAGGGGTATATATCTACCGACCCTGAACACCCAGATATGGAGATAGACGTACTGGCAAACCATTTGAACCTAAACTTCTTGAACTATCCATTTTTTGAGCGCTATGTAAAAAATGTACGCGGCTATGCCAAGATAGATGCAAAGGTATATGGCACATTGAAGAAGCCCTTGCTTAGTGGGGAGGTAACCTTGGTAGATGATACGGTAACTGTATCCTTCTTAAACACTACTTACCATGCCTTTAACCAGAAGGTAAGGCTTGATGAGCACGGCTTTGATATGGACGGCTTAACCCTATATGATGTAGACAACAACCTACTATACGGCAACGGGCGCATAAATCATGAAAGCTTTAAAAAGTTTGCGCTTGACCTTAACGTTACTACCAAGCGGGCGCAGTTTTTGAATACTACGGAAAAGCTAAGCCCTAACTTTTATGGCGTAGCATATGGCGAGGGCAAAGTAACCTTTAGTGGCCCTTTCAACCTACCTGTAATAGAAGCTACAGCCACCACAGGTAAAGGTACTTGGGTGCGCCTACCTATTACCAGCAGCTACGAAACGAACAAGTATGGCTTTTACAAATTTGTTGACCCTACTAAAGATACGACTGTAATTATTACCCAAAAGGATTTGAAGCTAAATGGCCTCGACTTTACGCTAAACGTAACCGCTACGCCCGATGCGCGCATGGATATAGTGCTTGACCCTGTGGCTGGCGATATATTAACTACCTATGGAGCAGGCGATATAATATTGAAACTACCGCGCAATGCCAACATGGTAATAAACGGTACTTATAAAATAGAGCGGGGTAGTTATCTATTTACGCTGCAAAGCGTAATCAACAAGAAGTTCGACATTAACCGAGGCGGACAAATAAACTTTGCAGGCAACGTGTACAAAGCTGGTATAGATGTAAGTGCCACGTACGATCTGCGCACCAGCACTAACGACCTTATAAGCAACATGCTTAGTAGCACCAATACAGTGGCTTTATCGGCATCGCAAAGTAGGATACCCGTTAAGCTGAACCTATTATTGACGGGTATATTGGAAAAACCAACCATAGGCTTTAGCATAAACGTAATAGATGCCGACCCTACCATACGCAGCTACATCGACCAGCAGTTGGCACTGTTGAAGAACAACGAAACCGAGCTGAATAAGCAGGTATTTGGCCTACTGGTAATGAACCGCTTTTTACCTACCAATAGCACAACGGCTAGCTCTATAACCAGCGGTAGCAACCTAGGTGGCACGGCGGCCAATACGGTTACCGAATTCCTAACCTCGCAGCTATCTAACTACATAAGCAACTTACTTGATTATACTGCTATACGCGGGCTAGATGTACGCCTAGGCTACAAGCAGTATGAACAAGGTACTACTTACGATGCTAGCCAAGGCACTACGCAGCCGGTATATAATACCCGCCGCGAGCTACAGTTGGCGCTTAGCCAAAGGCTATTGAACAACCGCTTGGTAATAAATGCAGGTGGCAACTTGGATGTAGGCAACAGTACTGTAGTTGACCCTACAACACAGTCGGGAGCCAAGGCGGTAATACCAACTGGCGATTTTCAAATTGAGTACTTGCTTACGCCTGATGGTGTGTGGCGCGCCAAGGCATTTAACCGTACCAATTACGACTACTACAACTCGCGCAGCAATAACCGCACGGGTGTGGGCTTGTCGTATCGACAGGAGTTTGACAAGCCTTCGGATATAGTAGATTACTTTAAGGCCAAGGCTGCAGATAGGCGAAGAAAGCGTGAGGAAAAGAAACGCATAAACCAAGCCGCTGCTGCTGCCGAAGAGAAAAAGAGAAACGAGCAGAACACGCCACAACAAACTACACCTACCACGGCACCATAACCTAACTCTGCGCAATAAAAATGCGTTTAGCGCATTATCATATCTTGTATTTTATTTACTACGTGAACTGGCAGCACACATGGCGACAAATATGCAATGGGATTGGATTGTTAAAACTCAGTCTTGTAAGTGCATGTATACTAATGTGTATGATGGCGTCGGCGCAAAACCCTTCTAACCTACACTATAGCTCCTTCCCTATTGGTAGCGATACGCTTAATCTTGACACCATGAGCGTAGTGCCCAACACCGTAGTAGTGCGCCTGCAAAATGGCAGCGTAGTTGATACCAATACCTACACTATCCGTGCCTTTCAAAGCCAATTGATATGGAAACAAAAACCAGCGGCCGATTCGGTAAAGATATTGTACCGCACCTACCCATTTAACCTAAGCGCCGAGGCATACCATAAAAGCAATGCTTCGTACTTAGATGCTTCTACAAATGCAGCGGTAAAACCTTTTACCTACATACCAGATGCCGAGAAATTCAAATTGATAGATTTCGGCTCGCTAGATTATAACGGTACTTTCAGCCGTGGCTTGGCATTTGGTACCAATCAAGATGTGGTATTAAACAGCAACTTCAACCTACAACTAGCAGGTATGCTAACTAAGGACCTTGAGATAACCGCTGCCATAACTGATAACAGCATACCCATACAGCCCGAAGGAAATACGCAGCAGATACAGGAATTCGACAAAATATTTATACAAATACGAAAGGACCAACACAAAGTTATAATGGGCGACTACGACCTGTATAACCCTACCAACGAGTACTTCATGAAGTTTTCGAAGAAGTATCAAGGCGGATATTATAGTGGCTCATACAATATAAAAAAGGTAGGCTTAGTGCGCACGGGCGTATCGGGAGGTATAAGCCGCGGTAAGTTTGCGCGCAACTACCTTACTGTAAGCGAAGGTAACCAAGGTCCTTACAAGCTAACAGGAACTAACGGCGAGGTATACCTTGTAGTGCTAGCCAATAGCGAAGAGGTATTTATAAATGGACAGAAAATGGAGCGCGGTGCCGATAGAGATTACACTATTGATTACAACCTAGGCGAAGTAACTTTTATGCCCCGCCGAATAATAACCAAAGACCTACGTGTGGTGGTAGAATTTGAATATAGCGAACGCAACTACCTGCGCAGTGCGGTGTATGCCAACACAGAGCTCGAAACAAAGAAGGTTGATGTACGCTTCAATTTGTTTAGCGAGCAGGATACAAAAAACCAAAACGTACAGCAAGACCTGAACGCGGGCAAAAAGCAGTTTATGTCAACCATTGGTGATAGTATACAGAATGCCCTATACCCAGGCTTTGACAGCGTGGCTTACGATGCCAACCGTGTGCTATACCGCATGGTAGATACCCTTGGCTACGATAGCGTATTTGTATACAGCACCGACCCTACCAATGCCAAATATGCGGTAAGCTTTAGCTATGTAGGCGAAGGCAATGGCCGTTACGCAGTATCATCATCCACTGCCAATGGAAGGGTGTATCAGTGGCTTGCGCCTTTCTTAGATACACTTAGCGGTACTTACCTATATTCGGGTGCATATGAACCAATTATATTGCTCATCACGCCCAAGTATCAACAGTTATATACTTTAGGTTCAACTTACCGAATAAACGCCAATAACACACTAGCCGCCGATGTTGCCATGAGCAACAACGATGTAAACATGTTTAGCAAAAAGGATAACCAAGATAACATTGGCTTTGCAGCACGCATGAATTACAAAGGCAGCTTTATAACAAAGGCCGACAGCGTAAGCAAGAAGAAACAAATGCTGAGTCTTGATGTAAACTATGAGTTTCTACAAGATAGGTTTACTACTATTGAACGATACCGTAACGTGGAATTTAACCGCGACTGGAATTTGCTGGTAAACGAAAAACGCTATAACGAACACTTGGCGATAGCTAACCTAAATTACATGTGGAGCGACCTTGGCGCTATGGGGTATCGCTTTAAAGCCTATGTGCAGGATACTGCTTACCAAGGCTACGAAAATGCCATAAACGGAGCGTTTACTAAAGGTGGATTGAACTCTAGTTTCTATGCTAGCTACCTACACTCAAAAACCAGTATACAAAGTACAGACTTTATCCGTCCGAAGGCAGAAATATCTTATGCATTTAGTAAGATAAAAGGATGGAGGCTAGGGGGCTTATTCGACCATGAAATAAATAGGATAAAGGCAACAGGTGCCGATACGCTATCGCGCAATAGCTACCTATGGCAAAACTATAAGGTGTACTTTACCAGCCCCGATACCATGCAGAACAAATACACAATAGAGTTTATACAGCGCTATGAGCATAGGGCCATTGGCGACGGCTTCGACAAATTCCACTTCGGGGCACAAACTGTAAACTTTATAGGTAACATAAATAGCATAAAGAACCACACATTGAACTACACGCTTACCTACCGCCATGCCAAAGATGCCGACAGCAGCGCTAGCCGCCAGCCAGAGCATTTCTACCTAGGCAGGATAGACTATAGCTTTAGTGCATTGAAGGGAGTATTCCGCTCAACCACCTTATATGAAATAGGTAGCGGCAGGCAACAAAAAACGCAGGAGATATATCAACGTTCGCCCACCAACCAAGGCGAGTTTGCCTATGCTGGAGACTACAATGAAAATGGCGTACAAGATGTGAACGAGTTTAGACCCAAAACCCCAAACGATACTGCCACATACACGCGCATATTCATTTCTACACCTGAGTTTGTAATGGTAAACACCAACCAGTTTAGCCAAGTGCTAAACATAAACCCTGCTGCTGTATGGAAGAGCAAGGGTGGTGTAAGAAAGGTGCTATCTATGTTCAGCATATTTGCCAGCGTGCAGATAACGAAAAAGACATACGCCGATAAGGGCAAAAAGGTGGGCGACTACTTCAATCCTTTTCCGCTTAAGCGCGAGGATAGCACACTTGTAACTACGGCTATAAGCAGCCGCAACTCACTTTTCTTTAACAAGCTTGAAGCTAAGTATGGCGCACAATTCGATTTTAACTATACACAGAACCGAACGCTATTGACTACAGGCTTCGAGAACCGCTTGATGCGCAGCCAAGGAGTAACCTTGCGTTGGAATATAGTGAAGGCGCTTAACCTACAAGGCATATACACCAATGGTATCAAGGCAAATCAATCGGACTATTACACAAGCCAGCGCTATCGCTTTAGCTATAACGATGCAAGCGGCGATTTGAGCTACCAGATAAAAAGCTTTCTGCGTATAGGCGCACGCTACGATTTCTCATACAAAGAGAATCCTACCGATACGGTGGGCAAACAGATAGCGCGTGTAAATAAGCTAACCTTTACAGGCAGGTACAACAGGCTATCGAAGAGTACTATTGAGGCTAGCATATCGTATGCTTCGATACAATACATGGATAATAACTACCGCAATGAACAGTTAGAGTATGCCATGCTAGAAGGCCTACGCAATGGAAATAACTTGGTATGGAGTGTAGGCTTTGAACAGAACTTAACCGAGAATATACAGCTATCAATAACCTACGATGGGCGTATGACAGGTTTTACAAGCGGTGATAAATCGACCATGACACCCGTGCATACGGGGAGAGCTGAGATTAGGGCATTGTTCTAATGCTATCAAGCAAAACATATACTTTAGCCACCACAAACTATTATTATGGGACTTATAGCAGTAGAGGGTATGCAGTTTTACAGCCACCACGGTTTTTATAAAGAAGAACAAGTGCTAGGCGGCAAATACACCGTAGACGTATATATGCAGGTAGATGTAAACGAAGCGGCGGCAACTGATAAACTAGAAAAAACTGTAAACTATGAGCAAGTGTACCAAATAACCAAGCGCGAAATGGAAGTGCACGCAAAACTAATAGAACACGTGTGCCAACGTATAGCCGATGCCATAAAAGCACAATATCCGCAGCTGCAATACCTAAAAGTGCGCCTTAACAAGTATAATCCACCGCTTAAAGGGCATGTAGAGAGGGTTTTTGTAGAAATAGAGCTGTAGAGATTTTGAGGTTTTGAAAATTTAGATAGCTTTGCAATCCCATTGAACAAAATGGTCGGATGGCCGAGTGGCTAGGCAGAGCTCTGCAAAAGCTCGTACAGCGGTTCGAATCCGCTTTCGACCTCTTAACATGGTAAAATCCTCTGCTGAACAAGCAGGGGATTTTTTTGTTTATTCTATAACATGCCAATACAAGCATAGGCAAGCCTTGCGCACAGTTCTTTATTGTAATAATTATAAAATGAATTGTTATGGAAAGCAGTGAAATGATAGTACAAGCGGCGAATTTGCTTATCCATCATACCAATGGGGCAAATACTAATGAGCAAATATTGGGTATAGAAACCTTGATATGCGACGATAAGGTATACCAACTGCAAGTATGCCTAGTACCTAAGCACCTCGATACACTTACCGAGGCAAAACCTTATGACGGAGTAGAAACCAGCTATATGCTGAACAAAGCGCACTTAGTAGAGGCTTTGAACAAAATACGGACCGATAAGGGTTTGGGCGAATACACCGATATAAAGTACACTGTACAATACCTATTTGTACAAGGTTTTAAATACATATTGGAATTGCGTATGACAGCTACTAATCCACAATTGATACAATACGAACAACTGAATTAAGTGTAGAAGAAAAACCCTACTTCCCTCCTATTCCTCCACTACATACCATTGGTTTTTATCGTTCACCGAGTAGCTAAGGCCGTTACTCATTTCATACACCGGCTTGCCTGTTTTATCATGTATATAGTTACGTTTCTCGTAGATAGTAATGCCATTGTTTTCCAGCTTTAGAAAACGCAGCAGCGCATTCATGGTTGGCATTATTTCATGCAGCCATTGATCGTCATACTCGCTTACAAACCCCTTGCTCATAGCTGCAATATTACTACTTGAAAACTATCTTCTTCAGCTTTTTAAACTTAGGCTCCGGGTTTTGAAGGTTGCGCTTATTAAAACCCGGCATCAGTTCCTCTTCCATGCCTTTGCTTACAAAGGCTACTACATCGCGCATTTGCTGTGTATTAAAAGCCTTGAATGGTGGATGCAGTTGTTTATGACTATGCTTTGCATAGAACAAAGTAGAATCGGGTACTATAGAAAATGTATAGTAGTTGTACAAAGTTTTACCATTGTGCGCCTTAGTAGGCACATATAAAGCAGTAGACTTTTTCTTTGCAGGGCAACCTATAGAGTTGTCGTTTGGCACCAACCAAGGTTCAAGTTTTGGGCCTATTTCAGTATAGCGCTTAAACACATAGCGTTGGTCGGCAAAAGCTACTTTGCTATCCCACCATACATCTTGGTTGCGCTCAGCTTCAGGTAGCTTAGCCTGTACGTTTGCATCTACAATGTCATAAGCCTTCATACTACCCTCCTTTTTCTTTAAAGGCATAAGGCCAAACAATGTACTTTGTATCTCCTCACTTGCTATCTCCTCAAACGGACGTGTTTCGTATTCGTTTAATATACGCAAAGCTATGTTCTTACCTATTTCTGTACCCAGAAAATCGGAGTATATATCTTCAGGAGAAAAAGCAGATTGCTGTTCATTAAAGGTGTGATTAGGTTGATGATAATGCCAACTAGCCACCTCATGCCATACCAATCGCTCATAGGCTATTTTCTGTGCAAGCGAAGCCATATCGCGCATGTTCAAATCTTGTAAGCGCCTAAACTTCACATCCATTTTGGCACCGCTATCCGACAGGTCCATATCCTTACCCTCTGTTACCATCTTAAAAGTCAAATACACAGTCCAGTCAACAGCTGCACGCAAGTGGCTCATATCTACAAATCCACCTTTGCAGGTGTACATGGTGCCGTTATTCTCGTTTATTGAAGGTTGTCCATAAGAGTGCTTACCATACTTATCAGGCTCTACAAAGCCTGTAATGGTAAACAATGGCGCATTGAATAGATACATGCCGTATCCAAACTGGCAAAAGCACTTTCTATCCTTCTTTTGCGGATGGGTTAGCTGCTCGGCATAATATGTATTGATATGAAACTTAATTGCCTCGCGTTTTGTGTTCAGTTCGTTATCTGCTAGGCCTTGCTGCCATAAGCAAATCACAAATAATACCAATAGGTATAGTGGGGTCAATTTCACCTTATCAGCTCTCATTTTGTCAAACTTTTCTATGACTAGTTTATACAAAACAAATGCCCGTGCTCTTAGGAGCTTATTTCCCCAAAAATCCTCGTATTAGGAAATTGCCGCTTGCGTCTTTTTATAGTGCTCGCCTAGCGAAACTACTGGCATTCTAGGCATTACCAACTTACCGAAGTATTCAGCTTCTTCTTTCAAAGGAAAGCCTGAATGTATGAATGAACGAAAACCTATATCCATGTATTGGTTTAGCTTATCTGCCACTTGCTCGCCGCTGCCTACCAGTGCGCTACCGCAACCGCTAAACACCTTGCCTACATAGCTCCATACCAATGGCTCAATAAAGCCTTCGCTATCTGCGCCCTTGCGCAGTTCGTCTTGGCGCTGTACACCGTATGATACTGAGTCTTGATGCTTGGCGCGCATAGCATGCGCTACCTCATCATCTAGTTTAGATATCAAGTGCCTAGTATAGGCGCGTGCCTCTGCTTCTGTTTCGCGCACCACCATGTGTATACGCAATCCAAAGTCTATGGTGCGGCCTTCTTTATAAGCCAATTCGCTTACTTCTTCTATGGTAGCCTTCATGCTCTCCATCTTCTCTGGCCACATTAGGTACACATCGGCGTACTTGGCAGCCACGGCCTTGGCCTCGGGCGAAATGCCCCCGAAGTATACCAACGGACGCTTGTTGTACTTGCACTTTACGGGTGCACTATCCAAGTGTATTTGATAGTGCTCGCCGTCGAAGTCTATACGGTCTTTCTCCCAGCCTTGTATCAATATATCCAGTATCTCGGCAGTTCTATCATAGCGTACTTTCGGGCTATCTTTTTTACCTGGATGATAGTCGCTCGATATGGCATTGATGATGAAGCGCCCCTTCGATGCTTGGTCTAGCGTGCTAAGCAAGCGCGCCAAGGTAGTGGGATATATTTCGCCCATACGCAATGCTACTATAGTGCTTATATCTTTGGTATGCGGCTGTGCTGCCAAGGCAAAGCCCAGTGGGTCCATACCCGTATCAAAGGCGGTAGGTAATAGCGCTGCTTTAAAGCCGTTGCGGTCTGCGGTTTGTAATATATCTAAGCAATGTTCGAAAGTGCTGGCGCGGCTTAAATCGCGCTCGCCAAGGAAGGCAGTATCGCCATCGCTCATATCATCGAACCAATTTATTTCGCATACGCGCTCGGTAGTTTTTATCAGTGCCATTTTTCTCAGGGTTTCAATATATCAAGGTTTGTTACTTCTCTTCTTTCTTATCAGGCAATCTGTTCATGGCATCTAGTAGGTCAAGCACCATTTCTTCCAAGGTACCCGTGCCCGATAGTTCGCCCATTAAACCATAAAGCGGAGCGGTTTTGCCGCTGCTATCTTTCTGGTTAGGTATATCGTTGATAGAGCCTGCTGTTATCTTTTTAATAATACTTTCCGGCAACAGCTTCGCCGCCTGCTTTACCAAGCCTTGCTTAAAGCCATCGGCTATATTGCCTATCGATGTTTCCGATAGTTTAGCCACTGAGGTATTCAAGTCGCGCACAAAGTCATCGGCAAAGGCTACGTTGCCATAGCTAACGGTTAAGTGCAAACTAGCAGGCACTAATTGCCTATCTACATGCCAACCTAATGCACTTAGCTCATCGCCCAAGCGGTATATATCGTACTTGCCCGTGCTCATAAAAGAGAACACCGTGGTAAGCGGATTACCCACTACCTTCAATCCATCTATAGCGTTGATGGCGTTCTGTATCTTCCTAGCGGCCTCTATGGTTTTAGCGGCATAGTTGCGGTAGCCTTCCTGACCCATGTAGTTCATTACGGCCCATGCGCCTGCTATGGCACCACCCGGGCGCGTACCCGATATCGACGGCGACACATATAAACCACCCGGCCAATCGGTCTGTACAAAGTACTGCTTGCGGCGATGTGCTGCATCGCGGTATGCCACTACCGATGAGCCCTTAGACCCATAGCCGTACTTGTGTATGTCTAACGATATAGATGTTGCATTCGACAAGCGGAAATCGAATACTGGTACTGGCTCGCCAATCTGTTCTAGGAAAGGTATCATATACCCACCCACACAGGCATCTACGTGAAACCAAACATCCTTCGCTGCAGCCAGTTTGTTTATCTCCTCAAGCGGGTCGATAGTGCCATGCGGATAAGCAGGCGCCGAGCCAACTATAATAGCTGTATTCTCATCCACTAAACTCTCATACTTCGCCATATCAGGCACCAAACCTTCACCTATACACGGCACGGCACGCACCTCTAGGTCGAAGTAATCTGCCGCTTTATAAAATGCAGGGTGCGCCGTTTGCGGCATTACTATGTTAGGGTGCGTTACGCGCGGCTTTTTGTCCCTCCAATACTTCTTAGCAGCCTTTACCGCACATAGTATACTCTCGGTGCCGCCGCTGGTCATGTTACCTACGGCACTATCGGGTGCGTGTAGCATGTTCAGTGTCATCGATACCACTTCATTCTCCATCTGCTTCAAGCTGCGGAACACCGAAGGGTTCAAGCCATTCTCGAAGAAGAAGCTTTTGTAAGCATGGAACAACACCTCGCTCACTTCCTCGCCGGGGTAGAACACCAGGCTGAACGTGCGGCCCTGTTTCCACTTGGTATCGTTAGCGGCTAGCTCGCTAAATTGGGTATATATATCGCCTTTGTTTAGGCCTCTGTCGGGTAGGCTTAAGTGCATGGTTTAGGTTTTATCGGTTCTATGAAGATAGCAATGCGCCACCATCAGCATTGCAATTTTATAAATTATTTCATTACCCTACTAAATTAATAGGGAATTTAAATTTATTGTTTCTCACAGAGCGCACGGAGAACACAGAGATTAAATACAAATGTTTGGGGCGGTGCTGTTGCGGCTTGCGCTTACTGTTGCCTGCCACGCGCCTTCGTACTGTGGACATTTACACGTAAAAAATACGGTTTCACGCAAAGGGCGCGAAGTATGAAGACGCAAAGAGAACTCAAAAGAATCAATATAAATACATTCAAGAAGATATGCGCAGATGTCTCCCGCTAGCAGCCTGTTCCGCAGTATTGCGGAAGGAGTGGCCCGAAGGGCTGAGGGTGGATTGTATTTCTTGATGCAGACAGTCCCCCCCTGCGCATTGACCACTCGGATGCCATGGCTTTAAATATTAAATGCAAGCTAAAAAGCTTGCTGTATGGATAGGACGAAGTTACGCTATGCTAAACTTCGACCAGTGGGAATATATTTAAAATTACTTTTTTTGTATAAAATAAATTTATGAAAAAGAAGGATAAATACCTCAGATTAACTAAAAAATCAAATCGCTTTGAGTTACGTGAATCATCATTTCATAAAAAACTGACCGTATTAAAAAATGGTAAGGAAACGATAATTATAACCGTAGGAAAGAAAGCTAAATCTGAAACATTATCAGGTATAAAATTTATTATCCGATAGCTTTTACAGCCCAAGCCGCATAGCGGTGGACTTTCTTTAGTAACACAATTAGGAAATATACAGAGCCAACTAGAGGCTGACTATCAATTAATACTTAACCAAATAGCTATTTTTTATAGTAATTTTAATATTACACTTTAACTAAATATATAAGTATAAACAGCATGGCAAATGATTATACATACATGACCATAAGTGAAGATATGCTTGAAGTAATAAGAACACTTGAGGACAAAAATTGGTTAATAACCTTTTTTCCCATTACAGACCAAGGGCTATATAATCCAGTTTCATACGTTCACAATAAGTTCTTCGAAGACGTTAGCTACACTCTCATTCCAGATAGAAATATATTTTCATATATAGTTGATAGTAGTAAAGATAAAAGAGCTACAGATAACACCCGAGGCGCTGCATGTTTAATACTATTTTGCCAATGGGCTGAAATAAACATTGAGCCAAATATGTCGATATACGAGTATATCGATTTTGACAAGAAAAAAATCGCTAAGGCACTGGATGAAATTGAGATATTCAGAACAGTCGACAACTATTCTGAAGAACAAATACTCCAATATGCGCTTGGAGAAATAGATTACATACCATTTTCTAAAGTAGTTGAAAATAAAAACCGAAAAGAAATGTCTGATGATTTCCACAAACAAAACTTTCTGGATGAATGGGATTATTTCTATCTAATAGCATTGAAAGCTGTTTCAATTAATAAATTGACTATGGACAATGCTTTCAAAAGGAAAGAATTTATCTATTGGATGAGCAACGAGGCAAGAATGTCTCCTGTATCTTTTATTTATTCTATTTTTCTTTTTAGCGAAAACAGATTAAAAGGAATGATAAAATATAAAGAAAAAGACACACCTGACAAGAAGAAATTGTCAATAACAAATATGACGTGGGATATGTTTTTTGTGAATAATTGCTTGCGATGTTGTCAACAAAAACAACAAAATGAAGAGTATATTTTTGCATCTAATGATAAACAGGTAAAACTGTTACTTAAGGTGCTTGCTCAAATTTTAATATCGGGCAATATAGCCCCTA
>JAFDYM010000307.1 GCA_018267435.1 Bacteroidota bacterium
AGTGACTGGGTATGTGCCCGCTGTAGCCGGCCAGTTAACGGTAATAGAAGTTGTACCCTGGCCCGTTTGCAATGTACCTGGTGCGCCCACAGTCCAAGCATAGCTTGTACCGCCTGTGGCTGCGCCTACGCTGTATGTTTGTACGCCACTGCATATAGGGCTAGTACCAGTTATAGTACCTAAATTAGTTGGCTGCGTAGCAGTTACTGTTACGTTAAGTGTAGTTGGTGCACTGTTACCACAAGGGTTGGTAGCTACTACGCTTACCGTATATGTGCCACCTGTAGTCCAATTGATGGTGGCGCTAGTTGTGCCTTGGCCAGCTGTTACCGTACCGCCGCCGCTTGTGCTCCAAGTATAGCCTGTAGCACCGCTTACGCTAGGTACGCTATAGCCTTGGTTTCCTATGCATATATCGTTATTGCCGTTTATAGTAGTTGGTGCTGCCGGTGCGCCTTGCTGTACGTTTACAGTAGTAGTACCGCTGGTACTTCCGCAAGCATTGCTAGCAGTTACGCTTACAGTGTATGGCCCACCGCTAGTAGTCCAGTTTACCGATATGGCATTGGTGCCTTGCCCACCTTGTATAGTGCCGCCGCCACTTACACTCCATGTATAACTAGTGGCGTTGGTTACAGGGTTTATCGAATAGTTTTGTACACCAGGGCATGGAGTAGTGCTACCGCTTACCGTGCCTACCGTAGTAGGTGCGCCTGCTTGTACGTTTACGCTTAGCGTGCCCACTTTACTGCCACAACTATTGGTAGCGGTTACGCTTACTATATAGGTACCCGCGGCGGTCCAGTTGATGGTTGCTGCTGTGCCGCTTTGCGAGGTTACGCTGCCACCACCGCTTACGCTCCATGTATAACTTGTAGCACCGCTTACTGCGGCTATGCTATAGTTTTGGCTGCCCGGGCATGGTGCCTGTGCGCCCGTTATGGTGCCTACTGCACTTGGTGCTTGGTTTACGGTAACTGTAACGCTGCTGCGGCTACTAAAACAACCCGGAGTAGCATTTGGCTGTACATCTACCCAATAAGTAGTTGTAGATGCAGGTGTAACGTTTAAAGGTGCATTGCCCAAAAGGTTGCCGCCTGTTTGTGCATCGTAAACCCTGTAAGTAACATTGCTACCGCTTCCACTACCGCTTATTGTACTGCTTTGGCCTGCACATATTGTAGTAGGCGAGGCGCTAGCCGTAGGCGCAGCAGGAGGCGTACACGGTACTACCAAGCATTCTACCGTTTGCGTAGGGGCTAGGTTAGCTACCGTTATTGTTACCGTAGTACGCGGTGCGCCGCTAAGTTCAGTTAGCGTCATAGCGTTTAATGTAGGTGTGAATGTTGAACGGCTAGGGTTAGCCAATACAATAGTATCGCACGAGGCATCGTTCATATTGCCATTCTTATCAGTTTTTACCACGTGGTAGTTAAAGCCTGTACCTTGCTGCGCTAGCGATACTGATATATATCCAGAATCTACGGCCTGCAAGCCTTTGCTAAACAAGGTGCTGAAGCCCGCATTATACGCTTTGGTAAACAACGGTGTAGCAGGGCTGCTTGGGTTTATCTTTAAGGTATAACCACCGAAAAGAAAATTAAGTGGGTTAATGTAAGTACCTGTAAAACCGTAGTTGCCATCGTTGGTCAAAAAAACGTTATCTGGTATTACGGCAGTACCTATGCCGCTAAAGCCGTATTGATTGCCGCTACCGCTAACCAATGCACCTGCTGCTGTTACTCGTATATAATATAAGTTGCCAGCCGATAGGCCCGAACCCGCTTTAGAGCCCGATACCAATACCTCGGTACTACTAGTTGCTACTATGGCATTAGCATCATCGGCTGCAGTATATCTGCGTGCCCATAGCAAGGTACCTGCTGCTTTATCAGTTTTTACCAATATGGCACTGTTGCCGTCATCATCTATATTACTATCGCTGCTGTAGCCTGTAAATATATAGCCATCGCTTACTTCGGCAACATCTGTCAAAGCATGGTCGTTTATATAGCTGGTGGAAACGAAGAAGGTTTTGGCCCATACCAAGTTACCCGAGGCATCGGCCTTCATGCAGAATAGGTTGGCAGAATCCTGCCTTGCCAATGCACCCGCACCGTCTGGGTCGGCATCGTACACATAACCTGCTACTACATAGCCGCCGTCGCTGGTCTGTACCACCTTGTTGCCACTTTCTTGTGCTGTGCTGTTGTAGCTGTAGGTATAGCTCCATGTTACTGCACCTGCGGCATCTAGCTTCATTAGCAAGGCACCGCTGCCCGTGCTACCTGTTACTATATAGCCACCACCGGTAGTATTCTTTATATCAAGTAGCTCGGTAGCTATGCCCGATTGATAGCCCTTGCTCCACATTATATTACCTATAGTGTCAAGTTGTGTAACGTTGCCATACAAGGGTATAAAAGTGGTGTTGGTACCTGCCATCACATAGTTCTTCTGTGGGTTCTGCACTATGTTGCCCGGTATATCTAGGGCGGCTATGTTATAGCTCGTACGGAAGGTAATTTGCTGTGCATTGCTTATACAAAAAGCAATAAGCAGCGATAGAAGTAATAAACACTTATTCTTCATCCTGTCAGGGGTTTAGGACGCTAAATATATATAAGGCGCTGTTTAATCAAAACTTTTTTTGATGTTGCGCTAACAGAAAGTTAACCATGTAGGCCTTTGAAAGGCAAAATGTTAGCTTAATAGCTTGGGAGCTTAGTAGGTATTAGGGCTCGGCATTACTATGGCCAGTACCAAGTACACCAAAAAGCCCGTACCGAAGCCGAAGAAGGCCGCTATAAACAATAAGCGGATAATGGTGGGGTCTATGCCGAAGTACTCGCCAAGGCCGCCGCATACGCCAAACAGTTTCTTGTCGGTAGATTTCATTAAGCGCTTTTGCATGGTGTTGGGTTTTGTACAAAGCTAATAATTTTCGTGCCTTGGCCTGTGCTCTACCCCATCGGCTAGCACCTATTGCTGGGCAGGGGGTGGGGGTAGCAACCTTCAAAAAACTGCTACCCCCGTACCTCATTATAACATTGACTATCAATGTATTATAAAAATTAGTTGATACCCCCCCCCTAAAATAGTACTGCGCAAATACATTGCGTAGTGGCGGCCGACATTTGTTGTTCATCAAAGCTTAAAAATAACATGGAGTACTCTGCCCCTATGGCACTTGCACCAACCAGCTATGATATACCCGAAACCCTGCGGGCTAAACTTAGCCAAATATTTTACTGTACCGATGCTAAACAGGAAGAAGAAAAGCGCAAATGGCTAAACGCGGCAGAATTGAGCATATACGACGATATGCTGGAACTGAAAATAAGGGAACTGAGCCAACAGCAGGAAATGCTGATGAACAGACTATCGGATATACCCAGTACGGCTAAAAATGAGCTGACACGCGAATCCAACCAGCGCAAAATACAAAAGGCCATGCACCGCCTAGTAACCCGAAACGGACAGATGCCCAGCAAAAGCCAAATAGCCGAGGCTACGGGCCTAAGCCGAAAAACGGTAAGCAAGCACCTGGCAGATAGCAGCAACAGCAACGATATGCTGAACGAACTGACTTTAATGGCACCGCATGTAATGAACAGCGTGCTGCAAAAGGTACTGAACGAGCAGGACATGCACGCCGCCCGCCTATATATGAAGGTAACCGCCGATATGATGCAACAGCAGGCCGGCAGGCCCCACTATATAATTATAGGTACTAACATAGTAAGCCAGGCCGATATAGACGACATGAGCCCCGCACAAAAGGCCAAGGTGCTAGATGCCATTAACGAGGAGCCAACTGTAGATAGCTTAGCGCAGTAGAGAGTAATTGTATTTTTTAGTTTTTGGCCGCGGGGTAACCTCGCGGCTTTTTTTGTTTACTCTATGTTGTCAT